>CAYYFX010000008.1:0-62859 GCA_964471155.1 uncultured Gemmatimonadota bacterium
CGGCCTCCGGCCGTCCGGGCCTCCGGCCGCGCCGCAGAGCCGCCGGAGAGGACCCGCCGGGGCCGGCGGCGCGATCGCTCGCGGCTCCTCGCGGCTCCGCGCGGGCGCTCCGTGTGCCTCATGCCACTGCTTCTCGCGATCGCGCTGTTGGCTCCCGTTGCGTCTGCGCAGCCGGCCGTCGTCGTGGACTCGTTCGACGATCCCGCGGTGTGGGCCGCGATGCCGGCGGACGGCGTCAAGCTCGCGATCGGCAGCGAGGCCGGCGCCGGCGCGGACGGTGGCGCGGCGTTGCGGCTGGAGTTCGGATTCACGGGTGGCGGGTACGCCGTGGCGCATCGGGAGGTGGGGCTGGCGTTGCCGGAGAACTGGGCGTTCCGGTTCCGGTTGCGCGGGGAGGCGCCGGCGAATCATCTGGAGTTCAAGCTGATCGACGCGTCGGGCGAGAACGTGTGGTGGCATGTGAAGCGCGACCTGGAGTTCCCGCACGCGTGGCGGACGATCACGATCAAGAAGCGGCAGGTGTCCTTCGCGTGGGGGCCGCGCGGAGGGGGCGAGATCGGGGAGGTGGCGGCGCTCGAGTTCGCGGTGACGGCCGGGAGCGGCGGCACGGGGACGGTGTGGCTGGATGACCTGGAGCTGGTGACGCTGCCGCCGGAGGGAACGCCGTGGCCGCGGGTGGTGGCGACGGCGTCGTCCGCGCGGCACGCGCGCGAGGCGGCGGCGGCGGTGGACGGGACGAACGCGGCGTGGGAGCCGGCGGCCGGGGACGCGGCGCCGTGGATCGCGCTGGACTTCGGGCGGGCGCGCGAGCTGGGCGGGCTCGACGTGACGTGGGCGCCGGGGCGGCATCCGCGGCGCTACGTGGTGGAGGCGTCGGCGGACGGCGCGGCGTGGGAGATGCTGCGCGAGGTAGCCGGCGGCAATGGTGGGCGCGATCCCCTGTACCTGCCGGAGACGGAGACACGCTTCCTGCGGTTGCGGCTGGAGCGCGGCGCGGACGTGGCGCTTCGCGAGATCACGGTGCAGCCGCTGGCGTGGGCGGCGTCGCGGGATGCGTTCTTCGAGGCGGTCGCGAAGGACGCGCGGCGCGGCGCGTACCCGCGGGGGATGTCCGGGGAGCAGACGTACTGGACGGTCGTGGGCGTGGACGCGGACCAGCGCGAGGGTTTGCTCGGCGAGGACGGTGCGCTCGAAACCGGCATGGGACGCTTCTCCGTGGAGCCGTTCCTGCGGGACGGCGATCGGCTCGTCACGTGGGCGGACGCGCGGGTCACACAGCATCTCGTGGACGGTTGCCTGCCGATCCCCTCCGTGGCGTGGGAGGCCGGTCCGTTCGCGCTCGAGGTGCTGGCATTCGGGGACGGTGCGCCGGGGGAGTCGCAGCTCGTGGCGCGCTACCGCGTGACGAACCGCTCGGCGGTGACGCGCGACGTGTCGCTCGTCCTCGCGGTGCGGCCGTTCCAGGTGAACCCGCCGTCGCAGTTCCTGAACCGGCGCGGCGGCGTGGCGCCGGTGCACGACATCGCGTGGGCGGAGCCGGTCGTGCGGGTGGACGGGGAGGACGCGATCGTCTGCCTGGACACGCCCGCGTCGTTCGGCGCGAGCACGTTCGACGGCGGGGACGTCGTGCCGGAGTGGCTGGACCGCGGCGCGATGCCCGCGGAGCGCGCGGTGCAGGACGCGTTCGGCGCGGCATCCGCGGCGCTGGAGTTCGCGCGGTGGCTCGGCCCCGGGGAGACGGCGGAGGTGGGGATCGTCGTTCCGTTGCATCCGGGCAGCGCGGCGTCCGTCCCGACGGACGCCGATGCCCGCGCATGGATGGCGGAGCGGCTGGCCGAAGCGGAGGGGATGTGGACCGCGCGGCTCTCGCGCGTGGACATCCGGCTGCCCGAGTCCGCGCGCGCGGTGGAGGAGTCCTTCCGCGCGCAGCTCGGCTGGATCCTCGTGAACCGCGCCGGACCCGCCATCCAGCCCGGCACGCGCGCCTACGCCCGCTCGTGGATCCGCGACGGCGCCCTCACGTCCTCCGCGCTGCTGCGCGCCGGACACGGGGACGCGGCGCGCGCGTTCCTCGAATGGTACGCGCCGCACCAGTACGAGAACGGCAAGATCCCGTGCGTGGTGGACTGGCGCGGGGCGGACCCCGTGCCGGAGCACGACTCCTCGGGCGAGTTCATCTTCCTGGTGGCGGAGTGCCTCCGCTACGGC
This sequence comes from uncultured Gemmatimonadota bacterium, assembly GCA_964471155.1. Taxonomy (GTDB): domain Bacteria; phylum ARS69; class ARS69; order ARS69; family ARS69; genus CAYYFX01. The sequence continues at coordinate 2,209 of CAYYFX010000008.1, forward strand.
GGTGACGTGGAGCTGGCGCGGCGGATGTGGCCGCGGGTGGCGGCCGCGGTGGGATGGCTGGACTCGCTGCGGCGCGAGGAGATGGACTCCGAGGTGGAGGCGTTCCGCGGGATCCTGCCGCCGTCGATCAGCCACGAGGGGTATTCCGCGAAGCCGATGCACTCCTACTGGGACGACTTCTGGGCGTACCGCGGGTTCCATGACGCGGCGTGGCTGGCCGGCCGGCTCGGCGAGGATGCGGAGCGCGCGCGCATCGAGGCGATTGCCGCGGAGTTCGACCGCGACCTCGCCGCGTCGGTGCGCGCGGCGATCGCGCAGCACGGGATCGACTACGTTCCGGGATGCGCGGACCTCGGCGACTTCGACGCCACGTCCACCACGATCGCGCTGTCGCCGACGGGCGCGGCGGAGCTCCTGCCGCGGGAGGCGCTGGAGCGCACGTTCGACCGGTACCGGGACTTCTTCGAAAGCCGGCGGCGCGGTGCGCCGTGGACGGCGTACACGCCCTACGAGATCCGCAACGTGGGCGCGTTCTCGCGGCTGGGCCGTCGCGCGGAAGCGGCGGCGATGCTGGAGTGGTTCCTGGGCGATCAGCGCCCGCGCGCGTGGCGGCAGTGGCCGGAGGTCGTGTGGCGCGACGCGCACACGCCGCGCTTCCTCGGCGATCTCCCGCACGGCTGGGTCGGGTCCGACTACCTGCGCAGCGTGCTGGACATGCTGGCGTATCCGGATGAGGCGCGCGAGGCGCTGGTGGTCGGGGAGGGCGCCCCGCCGGAGTGGCTGGAGGGGGAAGGCGTTCGCGTGCGGAACCTGCCGACGCCGTGGGGCGACGCGATGTTCACGCTGCGGCGGGAAGGGGACGCCGTGGTTGCGGATATCCGCGGCCCGGTTCCGGCGCCGCCTGGAGGCATCGTGGTGCGTGTCCCGTGTGCCCAGGACCCAGTCATCGTCCATGAGACCCCGGCCTGGGTCGTCTCATCGTGCACGGGAGCCGCGGTCCAGGGCCGCTGACAAATGTCATTCGCGGCCCGCCGCAAGTGCGCACAGCGTATCGCAAAGGCACGTTGCGCTTTCGGCTTCCTCCGCCCTTCCTGGCAATGGCCCTTGCGCTCCCCGAGATTCCGGCTTGCTATTCCCCACGGAAGCAACAGTCCTGTTGACAGCGCGTCCGCCGCGCGATAGCTTTCGATTGTCGAGTGCAGCCGGAGGATCGGAGTGGATCCGCACCGCACCGCACCGCACCGCACCGCACCCGCCTCGCGGAAGTAGCGCGCCGACGCCCTGTCGGCCTCGCCCCCCCCGATACACACGGATCGAGTCCCTCCCGGCGACCGCTGCCACATGGCGGCATGGAGGTAGCCCATGATGACCAGGAGCCATGCACTCGGGCGCTTCGCTTCCTTCGCCGTACCGGTCCTTCTGGCGTGCTCCTCCGTCGGGGCGGCGTGGCTCTGGGAGCCCCGACAGCAGATCACCGGAGCGGGCTCGGCCTCCATGCCCGGATTGGAGGGAGCCGGAGTCGACGAAGGAGTGCGTGGACGGACGTCCGGGATCCTGCGACACCAGATGGTGCGCGTGTGGAGCGCAGATGACCACGGCGCCAACCACGGCTACGGCTACTACGTCCCGATCGGGCCGGACTGGCAGCCCCTGGAAGCGTGGGAGGAGGATCGCGAGGCCGTCACGGACTCCGCGGCCGGTCATCACTCGACCGACCTGAGTATCGCTGTGGACTCCGCGGACGATGTCTTCCTTGCTGCGGAGATCTTCCATTGGAGTGGCGTCGCCGGCGACACGTCGCAGCCACGCATCGGATACCGCCACCGCACGGGTTCCGCGTGGAGCACGCTCCACATCATCTCCCCGGACTCGCTCGACTGGGGCGCAAACAGTCCCAATGTCTTCCTGCAGGAAGGCACCTCGGGAGATACCGTCCACGTGACCTTCAACCACGGCTCCGGGAACGACTCGGACTCGCTGTATCACACCCGAAAGGCCGTGCTGGACTCCGAGAGCGCCTGGGAGTCCGCGACGATGGTGACGCCGACGATCGGCTCGACGCCGAACCTCCGCGTCGACGGGGCGGGCCGGGTCCACTTCCTCGGTCGGCACAAGTTCCTGGCCGACTCCACGTACTTCCTCCACTTCCGCGGGTTCCCGCCCGGAGGATCCGCCTCCTGGACCTGCGACAGCACGATCGTCTCGAAGCACTTCAACGGCGGCCTGGCCCAGGGTCCCGGGGAACCCGATGACCCTCCGTCGTTCCTCACCGCCTCCGGCGAGTCCACCGGGGTGTTCTACTGGCTCTGGGCCGAGGACTCGACGTCGAGCGGGGACCGGGAGAAGATCGTCTTCTTCTCCCGGGGCGACTCCACGGGCAGCTGGACGTCCCGGATCGCCCTGACGGAGCACGACGGCTCGTCCTCGTTCTTCCCCACCGGGGCGCTCTCCGACAGCATGTTCCACGTGGTGTACAGCGAGCCGACGCGCCCGCCCGACTACGGTGCGGAGCCCTCGAGCTCGCATCACCATCGGCTTTACCATCGCTACAGCAGGACGCCGACGAACGCATCGTCCTGGTCGCGACCGATGGACGCGGTTCCCGAGCAGCGCACGTTCTCCATTCGGCCTTCGATGTTCGCGGTAGGGGACACCCTGTTCATGCTGTACGTGAGTCACGATGACGACGACCCGACGCCTGCGGGCGACGGGGACTACGAGGTGTGGGCGAGGAAGGGATTCGCCATTGCCGACACGCTGGAGACCGCAAGCGAGACGTGGTCCGGCGTGGTCTACCTGGACTCGGACTTCGAAGTGCAGGCGGGGAAGTCGCTGACCATTGAGCCGGGGACGCGGGTCTTTGCAGCGGCAAGCTCCGGTTCGGACAAGGTGGAACTGATCGTCCACGGCGAGCTTCTGGCGGACGGGGAGCTGGATGATCCGATCATCTTCCACTCGTATGACGGCGAGGGGGGGCCGGGCGATTGGGGTGGCATCGTGTTCGACCTGGAAGCCGCGCCGTCCGGCTACGGGTTCACCTGCTCGTCGCACCTGTACCACACGCGTATCGAGGACGCGACGGCGGGCGTGGTGATGCGGAGGACGGGCGCCCCGAGCATGATCAACGTCATGTTCGCCGACATCGAGGGCGATCGCCACATCCTGGTGGACTCCACGGATGTCTACGTGCCCTACGGCGGTACATGGGACCTGCGGGCGCCGACGACCGTCAAGGCGGCGGCGGGCATCCGGTCCGGGAGCGAGATCGGCACGGCGAACGGGAAGGTCGAGATCGTCGTGCAAGGCACGATGATCACGGCCGCTCCGCAAGGGGGATGGGTGAAGTTCGAGCCCGTGGATGTACCGACCACGGCGACCTCGGGGGACGAGTGGGGCGGGCTGTTCTTCGACTGGCTGTCGACCGGGAGCCTCCTGGAGTCCGCGGACATCGGGTACGCGAGGACCCCGATCTCGCTGTTCTGGCAGGACGCCACCATCCGATGGTCGCGGATCCACCACTTCGCGGACCGGGCGGTCTGGGCGGGATCGTCGAAGTCGACGGGCCCGAGGCTGCTGGAGAACACGGTGTTCCGGGACACGACCGGTACCGCGATGTTGAGCGAGTCGAAGGGTCACAACGGCATCGTGCTGAACAACGTGTCAGACGCCTTGATCTCGGAGAACGTGATCTCCCTGGCGGGGATGACCAGCACCACGGCCGGTGGAGCGGCCATCCTGGTCCAGAACTCCGCAGGCAAGTACGGGTTCTGCGACCAGACGTCGGCGACCCCGGACACGCTGGCCATCGCGGATAACCATATCCTCGGGTCGGGCGCAGCGGCGAATACGGGACTCGTGAAGTGGTCGGGGATCTCAGGGGACTGGTTCTGCGGCGCGGGCCCCCGGAAGGCCGTCGTGACCGGGAACGTGATCCGGCACTGGAACGGCTCGGGGATCGATCTGGTGCAGGCGGAAGACGTGCAGTTCACGTGCAACGACGTGGACTCGTGCTTCCGGGCCGTGAACTTCAGCCGGGACGCGCTGGACAGCGTGGGAGTGAGGTTCCGGAAGAACGCGCTGCGCATCGCGAACGACGACGTCCCTGCGAATCAGGAGGTGGTGGGAACGGATTCCGCCCCCTGGCTGCGACTCGGTCCTGCCAGCTCTGCCACGGGCAGCAACTTCCTCGAAGCACGAGGAGAGGACGACTACGTCGCGCAGGCGGACACCGCCGCGTATCTCAATGCAGTGCGGAATCGATGGCGTCGGAACGGTTTCACGCACGCGGCGGTGGACTCGATTCTCACCTACATCAAGGGCCCGGTCTCCGTGGCTCCACCGGAGAGCACGTGGACTCCATGCGGTGGCTTCGCCGCCGAGGCGCCGCCCGCCGTGGCGGAGATGGGCGACGGGCACGAGCGTGACAACCTGCGCCAGCTCGACGCGGAGGCAGTTTCTCCTCCCGAACGAACCAGCCTGGTCGCGCTCCGGTCTCCGCAGGGTGGGGCCGAGGTCCGGTTTGACTTGGCCGGGGCGCCGCGCCGCGACGTGCAGGTGGACGTCTTCAACGTCGCCGGGCGACGGGTAGCCCGACTCGTGGATGAGGCTCTGGCCGGAGGCCGGTACGGCGTGAGCTGGTCGGGCAGGGACGGAGCGGGAGGACGTGTGGGGTCCGGGGTATACTTGGTCCGGTTGCGTGCCGGCTCGGAGACGTTCGTGGCCAAGACGGTTCTGCTGCACTGAGGGGGGCACCCATGACCTGCTTCAGGCGGACCTTGGCACTCCTGACAGTCGGAATGGCCGCCCCGGCGTTGTGCGGGACACTGAGGGTGCCGTCGGAATACGCGACGATCAACGCGGGCTTGGATGCGGCGTCGCCGGGGGACACGGTCCTCGTGGCCCCGGGGACGTACAGTCAGTTCGAGACGCGGCTTCTCGGGGGTGCGTTCTGGTCATCCGCCGTCGCGTTCCTGCGTGAGGACATAACCCTGGCTTCCGAGCAAGGGCCATTCGCCACGACACTGCGTCTGGATGGGCCGACGCCTGGGTTCCCCTCCGTACTCCGAGCCCACGGGGAAGTCGGGACGGCAACCGTCCGAGGCTTCACGGTGACTGGAACCTCCGTGGACCTCAACGGTCTCGCGTACACGTGGGGAGACCGTTGCGTGTCTGTTGACTGTGTGTTCCGTGACTTGGCGGATGGACGTGGCATTAGCAGCACCGCAGCCGACCTCGAAGTCTACGGTTGCCGCTTCGAGGACATCGCGTCCACCGGCATCGCCCAGTCCACGGGGACGCTCCTCGTGGAGGACAGCGAGTTCGTGAACTGCCGCCGCGCGATCCAGGCGAGGGACGATGAGCATCCTCATGCCACCGGCTTCGCAGCTCGTCGGTCCCGATTCACGGGGAGCTTGGCCGAAGGGACCGGCGGTGCCGTCTTCGTCGGTGGATACAGTACCTCGTTGATCGAGGACTGCTGGTTCGAGTCGAACCGAACCGAGACGGGCTCAGCCGTGGGCGGGGCCCTCTACGCGTTTGGCCCCTCCGTCGTTGTCCGGAGCAGCACGTTCATTGGGAACAGCGCGCGGATCCGGGCCGGGGCGGCGGCGATCGGCGGGAGTACTGTCCTCGCGGAAGGGAACACGTTCTGGGGGAACTGGAGCGAGGTGAACTGGCCGTCGGAGGGAGGATCCGCCGTCTTCTTCGAGTCCGCCGGCGAGTTCCGCAACAACGTAATCGCCGGCTCCCACGGCGATGAAGCGGTCGGCCTTCGGGAGGGCTCGGGGGCCGTGCTCACGAGCTGCAATGTGTTCTGGGGGAACGCCCAGGGCGACGCCGTCTTCCCGCTTAGTGCCACGGATGTCGCCGTGGACCCGCTTCTGTGTGATCCGGACGCGAGTGACTTCCGCGTGCACGCCGGGTCACCCTGCCTGCCGGGGAGCGGGCATCCCGCGTGCGGGACGTTGATCGGCGCGTGGGGGGAGGGATGCGGGACCGTCGGTGTGGAGGCGCGGAGCTGGGGCCGGGTGAAGGGCGACTATCGGACGGAATCGAGGTGAAGCGATGAACCGGATGACTCGAATACTGGTGGCGACGCTCCTGACCGCGACCAACGCGATCGCTGACGAGGTCGCCTTCCCGGTCCGCGACGTCGCGGTCGTCCAGGACGGGCGCGGGTCGACGCGCATGCTGCTGCAAACGGAGCTGCCTCCGCCGGACGATCACGTGCTCGTGAGCCGCGCCATCCTGACGCTGCCCTGGGAGGGGAATGCGGAAGCGCGCGTCGTTGACCTCCGCGCGTGCCCGGTCACGGAGAACTGGCAGAGCGGCGGACGCTGGGAGACACCGTTCGATCGGGAGTTGTACTCCGGCGCCACGATGGACCTGCACCGGGGGTCGGGGACGGTCTCGTTCGACGTGACCGTTGCCGCTCAGGGGGCGAGGGAGCAGGGCCTTGCCGGCCATGGATTCGTTCTCACGGCCGCCACGGATGCGGAGGAGGTGTCGGGGGCGGACATGGGCCGGATCCGGGCGGGCGAGGGAGTCCTCAGGATCTGGACCACGAACCTGCCCTCGGGGCCGCCTCCGCTGGCGTGGCAGGCTCGGCAGAGGCGGTAGCCGGTAGGTCACGGGGAGAGCGCTTCGGGCGGGCTGCGAATGGGTGATCGCCGGCAAGGCCGATCCCGAGCGGCTCACCGCTCGATGGCAGGCTCGAACCGCCCCTCCTCGGCAAGCAGCGGCGGCGCCACGAGGTCCGTCCAGAGGTCGTAGCCTGCGTCGCTCAGGTGCAGGCGATCCTCCAGGTACAGCTCCGGCTGCGGCGTCCCGTCCGCGCCGAGCATCGGCGTCGCCACATCCACGAAACGCAGCCGTCCATCCCCCGCGCACGCCTCCCGCAGCAGCTCGTTCGTGCGCGCCATGTCCGGCCACATCTCCCAGCGCGACGGGCTGGGTTTCACGGCGAGCACCCAGATCCGCGTGCCGGGCAGCTCCCGGTGGATGGTCGCCGCGATCGCCAGGAACATGTCGCGGACGTCCTCGGGCGCGGCACCCGAAGCGATGTCGTTGTCGCCCTCGTAGATCAGCACCGCGCGCGGCGCGTGGACCAGCACGACCTGATCCAGGCAGGACCACAGGTCGTACATCGTGCTGCCGCCGAAGCCGCGGGGGATCACGGTGAGCGGGGCCAGGTCCGCGGCGATGCGGTCCTTCCAGAAGACCATGCTGGAGCTGCCCGTGCACACGACGCCGCCGGGGGCGGGGCGGGACTCCGCATCCTGGCAAACGAACGCGTCGATCTCCCCGGCAAAGCGCTCGGGCGGCGGGAACTTCGGGCGCAACCGCGCCGGCGTGGAGGCCACCGTGACCAGGGACGTGGCGAGCGCGATCAGCGCGAGCGGCGTCACCGCTGCGGCGCGCCCGCGAACAGCGCGGCGCCGTTCGTGCGAATCACATCCCCGTAGAAGCGCGCGCTGGCCTTCGGGGTGCGGCGCTGCGTGGCGAAGTCCACGTGCACGAGGCCGAAGCGCTTCGCGAAGCCGCAGGCCCACTCGAAGTTGTCCAGCAGCGACCAGGCGAAGTACCCGCGGACGTCCACGCCCTCGCGCATCGCGGTGTGCACGGCGCGGAGGTGCTCGCGATAGTAGCCGGTGCGCATCGTGTCCTCGATGCCGCCCGGCGGCGACGCGGCCGGATCCGGGAAGGCGGCGCCATTCTCGGTGACGTACAGTGGGATGTCGCCGTAGCGGTCGCGCACGTCGGTGAGCACGCGCGTGAGGCTTCGGGGATGCACTTCCCAGTCCAGGTCCGTGTGCACGGCGCCGTTCTGGCGCACGCGCGCGGCCCGCCCGGGGAACTGCGCGTCGTCGTGGCGGACCACGTTGCGCGTGTAGTAGTTGATCCCGAGGAAGTCGATCGGCTCGCGGATGACCTCGAAGTCCGCCGCCGGCCAGTCCGGCCACGCCTCGCCGAAGATCCCCGGCAGCTCCTCCGGGTATGCGCCAAGGAACACGGGGTCGAGGTACTGCCGGTTCATGTAGGCGTCGGCGCGGCGCGCGGCGGCCACGTCCTCGGCCGAATCGGACGCGGGGTCCTTCGGCTCCAGGTTCACCACGAGCCCGATCGTCCCCTTCGCCTCCGCGCGGTACGCCTGCACGGCGCGGGCGTGCGCGAGCAGCAGGTGGTGCGACGCGCGCGGCGCCTCGAACGGGCTGGCGTGGCCGGGCGCGTGCACGCCGAAAAGGTAGCCGGCATCCGTGACCACCCACGGCTCGTTCAGCGTGCTCCACATCGAAACGCGGTCGCCGAGCGCGCGGAACATGACGCGCGCGTAGTCCGCGAACCACGAGGGGCTGTCCGGGTTCAGCCAGCCGCCGCGATCGTCCAGCGCGGCCGGCAGGTCCCAGTGGTACAGCGTGGGGAAGGGGCGGATCCCGCGCTCGAGCAGGCGGTCCACGAGACGCTCGTAGAACGCCAGCCCCGCGGGATTCGTGCGGCCGCGGCCCTCGGGGAGGATGCGGCTCCACGAGATGCTGAAGCGGTACGCGCCGAGCCCGAGGGAGTGCATGAGGTCCACGTCCTCGGCGTAGCGGCGGTAGTGGTCGCAGGCCACGTCCCCGGTGTCGCCGTTCGCGATGCGCCCGGGCGTGTGCGTGAAGCGGACCCAATGGCTGGGGCCGGCGCCGTCGGCGAGCGGCGAGCCTTCGATCTGGAACGCGGAGGTGGCGGCGCCCCAGAGGAAGCCGTCCGGGAAGCGGTCCTCCGGGGCGCGCGGCGTCACGACGCCGGGCCCAGGACCACGTCCACGAGGTGCTCCGCGCCGTCGCGCACGAGGGGGATGCGCGCGACCGGGAGCGGCGCGCCGTCCAGACGCGCCGCGAACGCATCGCCGCGGGTCACGCGCACGACGTACGCGGTGCCGTCCGCACCGGGCACGCGCCAGCGCACGGTGAAGCCGGGCCAGTCGTCCGGGATGCACGGCGCCACGCGCAGCTCGGCGCCGCCGTGCACGGACAGGCCGAGCACGGATTCCAGGCATGCGCGGATCATCCAGCCCGCGCTGCCGGTGTACCAGGTCCACCCGCCGCGCCCCACGTGCGGCGGCTCGCCGTACACGTCCGCGGCCACCACGTACGGCTCCACCTGGTAGCGGGCCACCGCGGCCTCGTCGCGCGCGTGGTGCACGGGGTTCAGGAGCTCCAGGACGCGCGCCGCGCGGTCGCGGCGGCCGAGCCGCGCCAGTGCGGCCACCACCCAGAGCGCGGCGTGCGTGTACTGGCCGCCGTTCTCGCGCACGCCGCGCACGTAGCCCTTGATGTAGCCGGGGTCGTGCGGCGTATTCTCGAAGGCGGGCGTGAGCAGGCGCACGAGGCGCTCGCGCGCCGAGACCAGGTGGCGCTCCGCCGCGTCCATCGCGCGCGCGGCGCGCTCCGGCGGCGCCATCCCGGACAGCACGGACCACGCCTGCACGAGCGCGTCGATGCGGCACTCGTCCCCCGCGTGCGTGCCCAGCGGGGTGCCGTCGTCGTAGAAGGCGCGCAGGTACCACTCGCCGTCCCAGGCGGAGCGCTCCACCGCAGCCGCGAGCGTGGCGCGGTGCGCGTCCCACCGGCGCGCGCGCGCCTCGTCGCCCCGGCGGCGCGCCAGGGGCGCCATGTCCCGCAGCACGCTGCCGAGGAAGAACGCCATCCAGACGCTCTCGCCGCGCCCTTCGCGACCCACGCGGTTCATGCCGTCGTTCCAATCGCCGGTGCCGAAGAGCGGGAGACCGTGCGCGCCGACCGCCAGCGAGCGCTCGATCGCGCGGCAGCAGTGCTCCCACACGCTCGCGCGCTCCCCGGAGTCCTCCGCTTCGAGGAACCGTTCGTCCTCGCCCGGGTCGAGCGCCGCGGCGCGCAGGAAGCGCACGGACTCGTCCAGCACGGCGTGGTCCCCGGTGTGCTCCACGTACGCGGCGGCAACGAACGGCAGCCACAGAAGGTCGTCCGCGAAGCGCGTGCGCAGCCCGCGCAGCCCCGGCGTGTGCCACCAGTGCAGCACGTCGCCCTCCGTGAACTGGTGCGCGGCGTGCAGCAGGATCTGCGCGCGCGTGCGCTCCGGGGAGAGCCACGCGAGCGCCGCCGCGTCCTGGAGCTGGTCGCGGAAGCCGTAGGCGCCGCCGGACTGGTAGAACGCCGTGCGCCCGTTCAGCCGGCACGACAGCGTCTGGTACGGCAGCCACGCGTTCACGAGCACGTCCAGCGCGCGCGACGGCGTCTCGATCCGCACGCCGTCCGTCTCCCGGCGCCATGCGGCGCGCGCGGCCGCCAGCGCGGCGCGCACGGCGCCGGGCGCGCGGTAGCGGCCGATCAGGTCGCGCGCGTGGGCTTCGTCGTCCCCTTCGCCGAGGAGGAACGAGATCTCGACGCGCGCGCCCGGCGCCAGCGTCACGCCGACCCGGTGCGCGAGGAAGGGCTCGCCGCGCGCATGCGCCGCGCCGTTTCCCGCGAGGTGCCCGCCGAGGGTTCCCCGCAGCACGGCGTCCGGGGCCGCGAACGCGCCCGTCCGGCCCTGGAATGCGTCGCGGTCCGTTCCGCACTGCACCTCGTGCGGGCCCTCCGGCGGTACGACCGCGGCGAACGCGACCGCCGCCGCGAACGGCCCGGCGTCCGGGTTGCGCGCGAGGATCGCGTCCGCGTCCACCTCGAGCCGGAGCGAGGCCGCGGTGTCGGCGGGCGAGGCGCCGAGCACGGGCCGCACGCCGGCGAACACCGCGAGCCGCCGCGGCGTGCCGCCCCGATTCGTCAGGGTCACCGTGGTCACCCGCACCGGATCGTCCCCGGCCGCGAACATCACGGTCTCCTCCGCCAGCCCGCCCGTCTCGTGCCGCCAGGCGGAGAAGCCCAGGCCGTGGCGCACCTCGTAGTCCCCGGGCGCGGGCAGCGGCCCGGGCAGCGGCGACCACACGGCGCCGGTGTCGTCGTCGCGCAGCCACAGCGCGTCCCCGTGCGGATCCAGCAGCGGGTCGTTCGACCACGGCGTGAGCCGGTGCTCGCGGCTGTTGCCCGACCAGACGCAGCCGGCGCCGGTCTCGCTCACGAGGAAGCCGAAGCGCTCGCTCGCGATCACGTTGGTCCACGGCCGCGGGGGCAGGTTCTCGATGCGCCGCCCGCGGCAACGCAGGCGCAGGACGTACTCGCGCCCGTCGTCCGCGAATCCGCCGAGGCCGTTGGGAAGCTCCAGCGGCCCGGCGGCGACGGCGCCGGACGGGGGCGGCGGCAATGGCGCCGTCTCCATCGCCGCTCCCGACGCGACGATCGGCGGCGCGTCCGGCCGGCCGTGGGCCGTCGCGTCCGTCATGTCCGCCACGTCCGCCGACGCGAACGCCGCGTCGACCGCACCGGGGGCGCGAAGCGCGCGCACGACCGCCAGCACGGCGTCGCGATCCGGGGCGGCCGCGAGCACGAACGTGGCGCAGGCCTCGCCGCCGGGCGCCAGGGCAACGGCGTCGCGCAGGCTCACGAGCGGATCCAGCACGTTCCCCGTGGCGCCGGGCGACGCGGCCCCGCGGAGCGCCCGCGGCGCGTGCACGCTGCCGCCGCGGCCGACGAAGGCGTCGCGACTCGTCTCGAATCCGACGGGATCGCGCTCCACGAGCGCGTGCGCCATCCAGGGGCTCGCCTCCTCGGGAGAACGCGGGCGGCGGCGCACGAGCAGCGCGCGGTCGTCCGGGACCGACTCCGTCTGCAGGAACAGCTTCGAGAACACGGGGTGCGCGGCGTGCGCGGCCGGGTGGTTCAACACGACCGACGCGAACGAGACGAACTCGATCCGGCGCGTTCGGTCGCCGCGGTTCCGCACGGTGACGCGACGGAGCTCGGCGGGCAGCACCGGCGCGACGCACACGTCCATCTCCGCCTCGATACCGTCGTGCACGGCGACGAACCGGACGTGGCCGTCCCGCGCGGTGGCGACCACGTCGTGGCGCGCGCCGGGGAAGAATCCGAACGCCGCGGCATCGGGCGCGTCCACGTCGCGCAGCGCGACGAACAGTCCGTCCGGGTCCTCGAGCCGGTCGCCCGGTCCGGACGTGAGCGCGTGATCGCGCCACCACGAGGTGCCGGTGACGCCCGGGCCGATCCGGACGGTGTAGTCCCCGGCACCGAGGCGGCAGGGCGTGGTCAGGGCGCGTCCGTCGGGAGACGCGGCCGGCACGGGGGACGGGCTCCTGACGATCTCGCGCACGGTGCCCGTCCTCGTCGATCCCGGGGGCCGGATGGGTCCATCCCGGCCGGCAGTCGCCGCTGGCGGGACCAAGCCCCGGGGATTCCGGGCGCCCGAGCGACGTCCTAGGCTATTCCCAAAGCCCGGGCGGCTCAAGCGGTTCGATCCCGGGCGACCCGGCCCCGCGGCCCGGGCCGGCGACGATCCATGGAAGTGACATCCGGACAAGTGGTTACGCGGTTCATGGCCGCCGCGGCCGGTGGCATCCGGAGCCCCGCCGACCCCATCGGCGCGGCGGAACTTGACCCCGACAGCGAATATCGTGTAAACGTTTACACCGGCAAGGGAAGGTGCGGGGAAGGGCGGCTCTCGGCGCCCCTGCGGGCGGCCAACGGAGGTCGTCTGAATGCCCACGATCCACGACGTCGCCCAGCTCGCGGACGTCTCCATCGCGACCGTTTCCCGCGTCCTGAACGGGAACGAGCGGGTCAGCGAAGCGTCGCGCAAGCGCGTGTGGGCGGCAGCGGCGGAACTGGACTACTGGCCGAACAGCGCGGCGCGCAGCCTCACGATGCGCCGCACGCACGTCCTCGGCGTGCTCCTCCCGGACCTGTACGGCGAGTTCTTCTCCGAGATCATCCGCGGCATCGACTACGCGGCGCGGCGCCAGCGCTTCCAGGTGCTCCTGTCCAGCTCGCACGCGGACACGAACACCGTGCTCACCGCGGCGCGCTCCATGCGCGGCCGCATCGACGGGCTCATCATGATGGCGCCGGACGTGGAGTCCGCCGAGGCCGTCGACGCCATCCGCCGCCGCTTCCCCGTGGTGCTGCTGAACCCGCGGGAGCCCGCGCCCGGCTGCGACTCGGTCTCCATCGCGAACTTCGAGGGTGCGCGCGACGCCACGCGCCACCTCGTCTCCCTCGGGCACCGCGTGATCGCCACGATCCGCGGTCCCGCCGGCAACGTCGACGCCGAGGAGCGGCTCCGCGGCACGCGCGAGGCGCTGCGCGAGGCCGGCCTGCCGTCCGATCCCGCCGGCGAGCTGCCCGGCGACTTCACCGAGTCGTCCGGGTTCCACCGCGCGGCGAATCTCCTCCGCCTGGACCCGCGCCCGACCGCCGTGGTGTGCGCGAACGACTCCATGGCCATCGGGTTGATGAGCGCCCTGGCCGCGCAAGGCATCCGCGTTCCCGAGGACATCGCCATCGTCGGCTTCGACGACGTGGCGATCTCGCGCTTCGTCACGCCCGCGCTCACCACGGTGCGCGTCGACGCGCAGGGTCTCGGCCGGCAGGCCGTGGACCTGATGCTGTCGCGGGAGGAGTCCTCCGCCCGCACGCCCTGCACCCACCAAGTCCTTCCCGCTCCCCTCGTCGTGCGCCGCTCCTGCGGGTCGACTCCGGTCGAGTCCCTCCCCGCGGAAACGCCGGGACGGCGTCGGGACGATCCGCCCTCGCTTGACCCGTCACCCGGTAGGAGGCCCCTGCCATGAGATCCCGCTTCGCAGGCATCCTTGCAACGATCGCCGTGCTCGCCGGGCTGTTGCCCGCGCCGGCCGGCGCGAACCCCGACGACGTCATCTGGGCGCGCCGCACCACCGCGCCCATCACGCTGGACGGCGTGCTCAACGAGGCCGCGTGGGCGAAGGCCGAGTCCGTGCTCGTCGTGTACGGGCAGGACGCGGGCGAGCCCGGGTCCGGCTGGAAGGTGGAGGCCGGCAACTTCATCGCCACGGACTCCACGAAGGCCGTGCTGAAGTTCCTGGTGAAGGACAACCAGCTCTACTTCGCGGCGGTCGTGAAGGACTCGTCGGTCGGCGGCTCGAAGGACTTCAACCGCTTCGACGGCTTCCTGATGAGCCTGAAGAACCACGCCGATCCGGCGTTCCCGAAGCCGCCCGCGGAGTACTTCTACTCGTGGTGGTACCCGCTGCTCACGGATCCGCAGCCGGCCGGGCAGCTCCCGCGCTTCAAGGGTCTCTGGGCCAACGACTCCACGACGATCCCGCGCGACTCCACGCAGATCGCGAACTGGGACGCCGCCACCGTGGTCAACGGCCTGTCGAACAGCGACGCCGTGCTGGACGTGGGCTACACGGTGGAGATGCGCTTCAACCTCACACCGATGGGCTACGACGTCACGGTCCCCGGCGGCGACGTCGTCGAGTGGAACATCGGCATCTACGACTGCGACTGGTTCTGGCCGTTCAACGGCGCGAAGTTCCAGACCACGCGCGTGTGGCTGCAGTCCCCGTGGGGCAACGCGGCCTGGTACAACGAGCTGAAGATCCACTCCCGGCCGGACGTGACCGTGAACTCCGGGCAGGTTCCCGCGGTCGGCCACGAGGTCGCGATCCCCGAGCTGGCCGGCGCGGCGCCCACCGTCAACGGCACGCTCACCGAGCCGGTGTGGGCGGATCCGGACATCTACTCCTTCGACCTGCGCTGGGACGACGCGGCACTGCGCGCCTCGTACCCGGGTCTGGGGCCGGTCCGCTCCGGGCAGTACCAGGCGGAGGTGAACGGCGGGCAGGCGTTCGTCGTGGACCCCGCCGACGCGAACGTGAAGCTCTTCTACAAGGGCACGGACCTGTACCTGGGCTTCGACGTGAACGACGCGGTCGTGCAGTTCCACCCCGCGTTCGACCGCTGGGACGGGTTCCTCGTCACGGTCACGGATCGCGTGGTGGAGGGGAACGACCACCAGCTGAAGACGTACCGCTTCTCGTTCCAGGTGGGGGCGGGCGGCACGGCCTCCGCCCAGGACGATCTCGCGGGGTTCATCACCGCGGGCGACGCGTCCCTCGCCCTGGCGCTGAAGCCCGGCACGGTGGTGGACACGACGGGCGCCGTCCCGGACGCGGGCTACACCGCGGAGCTCCGGCTGGACCTCACCGCGATGGGATACCCGCCGGACCTGGGCGACGGCATCCTCTGGATCGGCGTGAACCACATGGACGGGGACTCCTTCCTGCCCACGAGCGACAGCTACGGCACGCGCGTGTGGTGGTTCCGGCAGTACGAGGGCGAGTGCTGCCCGGCGCATGCGCTGCTCGCGCCGCTGAGCGCGGTGGGCGTGGAGCCGGTGGCGTCGGCCCGGCCCGGCGGCCTGTCGGTGCGGAGCTTCCCGAACCCGGCCGTCTCGCCCACGATCCAGTACTCGCTGCCGGACGGCGGGCGGGTCTCGTTCGAGCTGTACGACGTGACCGGCCGGCTGGTGGAGCGCCGCGATCTGGGGCGGCACCCGGCCGGCGTGTGGCAGACCACGCTGGACGGGCGCGACCGCACGGCCGGCGTG
Source organism: uncultured Gemmatimonadota bacterium (assembly GCA_964471155.1). Taxonomy (GTDB): domain Bacteria; phylum ARS69; class ARS69; order ARS69; family ARS69; genus CAYYFX01. The sequence continues at coordinate 17,710 of CAYYFX010000008.1, forward strand.
TACTTCTATCGCCTGAAGGTCCATGACACCGTGAGCGGCGCGTTCCGTGCGTCGCTCGAAGGCAAGGCCGTGCTGGTGAACTAGCGGGAGCGGCGTCCGGGCGGCGCGGCCGTTCGCGCCGCCCGGGGCGCCGGAACACGATGGGGGAGGCGCAGTGACGCGGGTGAGGGCTCGGATGAGGCAGGCGGCCGCTCTGGCCGTGGCGTGGCTCCTGGGGACGGTGTGCCCGCCGGCGCTGGCCGGGACGACGGGCATCATCAGCGGGAAGGTGACCGCGACGGACGGCAGTCCGATCGTCGCCGCCACCATCGTGCTGGCGGGACAGCGCCTCGGCGCCTACTCGGATGCGCAGGGGCAGTACCGGATCGCGAAGGTGCCGCCGGGGACCTACGAACTGCAGGTAACCCGGTTGAACTACGAGACCGTGCGGGTGCAGGGCGTGGTCGTCACCGCGGACCAGACCACCACGCAGGACGTCGCCATGAGGGACGAGACGCTGGAGACGGAGGAGGTCGTGGTGGTGGCGAAGCGTCCGCCGGTGGACCTGAAGCTGACCAGCACGCAGTCCAACGTCACGCGCGAGGAGATCGAGGCGCTGCCGGTGCAGGAGCTGGAGGACATCGTGAACCTGCAGGCGGGCGTGGTGGAGGGGCACTTCCGCGGCGGCCGCATCGGCGAGGTGCAGTACCAGGTGGACGGCGTGAGCGTGAACGATCCGTACGACAACCGGACGTCGCTCTCGGTGGACCGCTCCGTGCTGCAGGAGGTCCAGGTCATCAGCGGCACCTTCGACGCCGAGTACGGCCAGGCCATGAGCGGCGTCGTGAACGCCGTGCTGAAGCAGGGGACCGAGCAGCTCGAGTGGGGCGCGGAGTTGTACGCCGGCGGGTACTTCTACCGGGGCGGGGAACGGCGTCCCGTCGACGAGGAGATCCGCCCCCTCGGCACGCAGAGCTACACGGCCACGGTGAGCGGACCCCTGCCCCTCGCGAACACCGTGTTCCTCGCCAGCGGGCGGCGCTACGAGCACGACGACTACGTATACGGCACGCGCACGTTCCTGCCCTCGGACGAGGGGGACTTCGAGAACAAGGTGTTCACCGGGACGGGGAACGGCGCGAGGGTCCCCCTGGGCTTCACTCGCGAGTGGTCGGGCCTGGCCAAGCTCACGAACACGTCGCTGCCGAGGACGAAGCTGAACTACCAGGTCCTCTTCCACCTCGGCGAGGGGCGGGGCAACAACTACCGCTTCCGGCTCAACCCCGACGGCCAGCGGCAGAACACGACCGTCGCCGTGCAGCACGGGTTCGACATCACGCAGACGCTCTCGAGCACGTCGTTCCTGGACGTGAGCCTGCGTCAGAACTACTCGAAGTACGACGACTGGCGCTGGGACAGCGCGTTCGATCCCCGGTACGACGACGCGGGGCCGCCGCTCGGCGACCCGAACTACGAGTTGGGGGCGTTCGTGCAGGGCGTGGACTTCGGCCGCTTCCGCCAGCGCACGATGCTGTACCAGGTGAAGGCGTCGTACGTGAACCAGGTGGACGACGCGCACCGGGTGAAGGGCGGCGTGGAGTTCCTCCGGCCGTCGGTGCGGTTCGGCGTCCCGGGCCACCTGGTCTACACCACGGTGGACGGCGCGGAGCAGCTCGTGCGGCACTTCGACGAGCCGCCGGACTACCCCGGCATCGCCACCTACAACCCGCTCATCGGCGCGGCGTACCTGCAGGACCAGGCGGAGTGGCCCGGCCTCACCATCCGCTACGGCGCGCGCCTGGACTACTTCGACGCGCGATCCCACATCCCCGGCGACCTGGCCAATCCCGCGAACGCCATCGAGGGGGCGCCCGTGTCCGGGCCGCGGCGGACCTCGCGGAAGGTGTACCTGTCCCCGCGGCTGGGCGTGGCGTACCCCATCGAGGACTACGCCGCGCTGCACTTCTCGTACGGGCACTTCCGGCAGTTCCCGCCGATCGGCCAGATGTTCAGCAACGCGGACTACACGGTGCTGGCGAACCTGCAGGCCGGCACCTCGGACTTCGGCGTGCTCGGCAACCCGGACGTCCGCCCCGAGGAGACCGTCCAGTACGAGGCCGGCTACAAGCACGCGTTCAGCGAGGACGTGGGCGTGGACGTGACGGCGTTCTACAAGGACATCCGCGACCTCCTCGGGGTGGAGTTCATCAACACCTACAACAACGCCGAGTACGCGCGGCTGACCAACGTGGACTTCGGCGACATCTTCGGCTTCACGCTGGCCCTGGACGACAAGGCGCTCGGGCCGCTGAGCGTGGCGGCGGACTACACGTGGCAGCGCGCGATGGGCAACTCCAGCGACCCCCGGGAGACGGCGACGCGCGCCGAGGCCGGCGAGGACCCGCGCCCCCGTCTCGTGCCGTTGAACTGGGACCAGCGGCACACGTTCAACGCCACGGTGTCACTCACCCGGCCGCAGTACTCGCTGAGCGCCGTCCTCCGCCTGGCCAGCGGCCAGCCGTACACGCCGGAGCTCGGCACCGGGTTCGGCGAGGTGTTGCAGGCGAACTCCGGGCGGAAGCCGTCGGGGTTCCTCATGGACCTGCGCAGCGAGCGGACGCTGGGCGTGTGGCAGGGCGCGGAGGTGGCGCTGTTCGCGCGCGCGTTCAACGTGCTCGACCAGCGGTTCTTCAACGGGGCGGTGTTCGCGAGCACGGGCGATCCGTACTACTCGCGGAACCCGGTGGCGGACGAGGTGGCGCTGGCCGATCCCACGCGCTACTACCCGCCGCGGCGCATCGAGATGGGCCTGCGCCTCGGCGGCAGCGATGTGGTGGAGGAGGTGCCATGACCATGCGGTTCCCGACCCTGCTGCTCCTGCTCGCGGCCGCGGCCCCCGCGGCGGCGGACGTCCCCGTGCCCGTGCCGCCGGAGCAGCGCGGCCGGCTGGACGCCGAGCGGTCGGGGTTCCACGACGCGAACAACATCCGCACCGTGTTCTGGAACTACGGCATGGTGGGGGACTATCCCTCGGATCCCGGCAACGTGGACCTCAGCGTGTTCCACTCCGTGGAGGTCCCGAAGGGCAGCGGTATGAACTACTCGGACGGCATCACGCCGTTCGTGCTCACGCGCATCACCCAGCTGGACGGCAGCACCGCGTACATCATGGAGACGGGCTTCCGGGAGCGGCAGGCGTCCAGCCCCACGCGCAACGTGGACATGCGCTTCGAGCCGCGTCCCGGGTACTTCGAGCCGAACCCCGTGCTGAACCCGGCGCGCTCGCCCGCCATCAGCAACGACCCGCGGACGTGGCCGAACGTGTGGCCGGACAGGCTGGACGACCCGGACGATCCGGGCTGGTCCGGGAGCTGGAACGGGTACTTCGGGAAGCAGGTCGTGGCCGACCAGGAGAGCTTCATGGTCCTGGACGACCAGTTCTACGACGCCTTCTTCTTCCGCCCCGACAGCCGGGACTCCACGCGCGCGGGGCTGGGCCTGCGCGTGGAGGTGCGCGGCTTCCAGTGGGCGAACCCGCAGGCGCGCAACGTGATCTTCTGGCACTACGACATCGTGAACGAGAGCACGACGGACTACGAGGACATGGTGTTCGGGCTGTACATGGACACCGGCGTCGGCGGGTCCGCGCTGTCGTGCGACGGGATCTACGAGTCGGACGACGACAACGCGTTCTTCGACCGGGAGTTCGACGAGCGCATCATCAACCTGGTGTACACGTGGGATCTGCGCGGGCACGGCCGCGACCTGGGCGGGCCGTGCGGCACGACCGGGTACCTCGGGTACGCGTACCTGGAGACGCCGGGCAACCCGCTGGACGGGATCGACAACGACGAGGACGGCATCACGGACGAGAATCGGGACGACGAGCCGGGCACGCGCCTGGTCGGCGCCACGGAGATCCTCGGGTACGTGGACGCGAACTACGACCGCGCGCGCTTCGAGGCGGCGTACGGCCCGGTGGAGGAGACGCCGGCGTACCGCGCGGGCGAGTGGTACACGGGCGACGAGGACATGGACTGGAGCGCCGAGCTGCACGACACGGGCGCGGACGGCGTGTTCGGGACCGGCGACGCCGGGGAGCTGGACGGGATGCCCACGGACGGGGAGCCCAGCTACGGGCGCACGGACCTGAACGAGTCCGACCAGATCGGGCTCACCGGGTTCAAGATCAACCGGATCCGCGCGGGCCTGGACAACCCGGACCCGACGACGGACGACATCCTGTTCTTCACGAACGCGCAGAACTGGCCGGAGCGGCTGTACAACCAGTTCACCAGCCCGGACTCGTCGGTGCGCTTCGGGGCGCCGGCGGCGTCCAACTACAACATCGGGTTCCTGTTCGCGTCCGGTCCGTTCAACCTGCGCGCGGGACAGCGCGAGCGCTTCAGCCTGGCGCTGGCGTACGGCGCGGACCTCAGCGAGCTGCGTCGCACCACGCGCACCGTGCAGACGATCTACGACGCGAACTACCGGTTCGCGGTGCCGCCGGCGCGGCCGACCGTGACGGCCGAGGCCGGCGACGGCTACGTGCGGTTGTCCTGGGACGACGTGGCGGAGCGGAGCGCCGACCCGGTGACCGGCGAGGTGGACTTCGAGGGATACCGCATCTACCGGTCCACGGACCCGGAGTTCCGGGACCCGCAGGTGATCACGACCGGCACGGGCTCCGGCCCGATCGGCAACGGGAGGCCCATCGCGCAGTTCGACCTGCCGGACGGGATCAGCGGCTTCTCGGAGGACACGGTCGAGGGTGTGGCATACTTCCTGGGCACCGAGAGCGGCATCCAGCACACCTGGACGGACTACAGCGCGGTGAACGGTCAGCTCTACTACTACGCGGTGACGGCGTACGACTTCGGCTCGGAGCGGCTGAACTTCTACCCGTCCGAGAACGCGATCACGGTGTCGCGCACGCCGCGCGGCGGCACCGTGCTGCCCACGAACGTCGTGGCGGTGCGGCCGAACCCGCGGGTGGCGGGCTACGTGCCAGCCACCGTGACCGCGGCGGAGCAGACCGCGGGCGACGGCACCGGCTCCGTGGCGGTGGAGGTCGTGAACACGGACATCGTGCCCGACGACCACGTCTTCCGGGTGACCTTCGCCACCGCGAGCGCGGAGAGCGTCCGCGCGGAGGCGTACGTCCTCGAGGACACCACGACGGACACGGTGCTGTTCGAGACCGGGACGGATCTGGACGGCAAGGGGATCGGGCCGGTGGGCTCGGGGCTGTTGCCGGTCGTGTACACGCAGGCGGAGGTGGCCATCGACTCGGTCCGGACCGGCTTCTCGGAGACGAGCACGACGGATGCGCGGGTCCGCGTGGACTACCTCGATGTCTACTCCATCAACCGAGTCCGGCCCGGCTTCCCGGACGACATCCGCATCGAGTTCTTCGACACGGTCGTGGACTCGTCGCTGGACATGTTCCCGTTCCGGCCGTCGCGGGGGATGAAGTTCCGGATCTGGGCGGAGACGCCGGCGGGCGACGTGCCGCTGAAGTGCCGCTTCCGGGACGTGGCGCCGGTCACGGGCACGCTGGCCGACAGCCTCGACGTCTTCGACATCGTGACCTACGCGTCCGCGTCGGACTCGGCGGCCACCTGGCGCTTCCAGCTGGACTACTCGTCCGGTGCGCCGGCGCGGCCGCCCGCGGCGGGGGACGTCTTCCGCCTGCGGCCGACGCGGCCGCTCGGCCCGGGGGACGAGTTCACGTTCACGAGCGTCGGGGAGAGCCTGGACGACGCGCGCGCCCGCGCCGAGTTCACGCCGTACGTCGTGCCGAACCCGTACGTGGGGTCGGCCAGCTTCGAGCCGGAGCGGTTCGCGGTGTCCGGGCGCGGGGAGCGGCGGCTGGAGTTCCGCGGCCTGCCGGAGAGCTGCACGATCCGCATCTTCACGGTGCGCGGGGACCTGGTGCAGACGCTCCGGCACGACGGGGGGAGCCAGGGCATCGTGGCCTGGAACCTGAGGACGAAGGACAACCTGGATCTCGCGCCGGGGCTGTACGTCTTCCACGTGGACGGCGGCCGCTTCGGCGAGAAGACCGGAAAGTTCGCGGTGATCAAATGAGGGGCGCGATCCGCATCCGGCACCGGACGGCGGCGGCCGCGGCGATCGCGGCGGCGGCGCTGCTCGGCGCCGCGGGCGAGGCGGCGGCGCAGAGCAAGGTGGGCACCACCGTCGGGCAGTTCCTCGGGATCGAGCCGTCCGCGCGGCATGCCGGGATGGGCAACGCGGGCGTGGGCCTGTACGAGGGGATCGAGTCCGTGTACTTCAATCCGGGGGCGCTCGGCGTGATCGACCGGCCGGCGTTCTCGTTCACGCACGCGCCGTGGTTCGCGGACATCACGTACGACCACGCGTCCGGCGCGTTCCCGATCGGGCGGCTGGGCACGCTGTTCGGGAGCGTGACCTCGCTGAGCTCCGGGGACATCGACGTGCGCACCGTCGCGCAGCCGCTGGGCACCGGCGAGAAGTACGACGTGGGCAACCTGGCCATCGCGCTCGGCTTCGGCCGCACGGTCACGAGCCGGTTCTCCACGGGGCTGCAGGTGCAGTGGGTCCGGGAGCGGATCTGGCACACCTCGCAGGACTTCGTGACCTTCGGCGTGGGCACGGTGTACCGGCTCACGGAGAGCGGCATCCGGCTGGGCTCGGGGCTGTCCAACATGGGCACCCGGGCGCGCTTCACCGGCGGGGACCTCGCGGTGCAGTACGACGCCACGTCGGACGAGTACGGCGACAACAGCGCGCTGCCGGCCGTGCAGTACACGGACGAGTTCCCGGTACCGCTGCTGTTCCGCGTGGGGCTCAGCGTTCCCTACGAGATCGGGCCGCAGGCGCGGATGACGTTCGCCGTGGACGCGCTGCATCCGAACGACAACGCGGAGTCCGTGAACGCGGGCGCGGAGTGGCGGTGGCGCGAGACGCTGGCCATGCGCGCCGGCTGGCAGACGATCTTCCAGACGGACTCGCCGCTCGGGCCCACGTTCGGGTTCGGCCTGATGGGACGGTACGGCGAGGAGCGCACGTACCGGCTGGACTACGCGTGGGCGGGACACGACTACCTGGACGAGACGCATCGCTTCACGCTCGTCCTCGGCCTTTGATCGATCAACCAGGGGGAGCCTCGTGGACGGCATTCGATCGGATCGGCGGCGGGAGGGACGACGGGGCGGCGGACTGCGGGCCGGCCTCCTGGCCGCGGCGGCGGGGCTGCTCGTGAGCGCCGGCGGCGCGGGCGCGGTGGAGACCGACGTCCTGCTGGACGATCTCCAGCACCGCGGCTTCGACTACTTCTGGAACGAGGCGAACCCGGCGAACGGTCTGGTCAAGGACCGGAGCACGCCCGGGTCGCCCGCCAGCATCGCCGCGGTGGGGTTCGGGCTCTCCTCCATCTGCATCGGCGTGGACCACGGCTGGGTGAGCCGGGAGGACGCGCGGGCGCGCGTGCTCACCACGCTGAACACGTTCTGGAACCCCGCGGCGCAGGGGCCGGAGGCGAGCGGGCGCATCGGGTACAAGGGCCTGTTCTACCACTTCCTGGACATGACCACGGCCACCCGGACGTGGACCTCGGAGCTGTCCACGATCGACACGGCGCTGCTGTTCGCGGGGATCATCGACGCGCGGCAGTACTTCGACGGCGGGCACGCGGACGAGATCGCCATCCGTGCGCTGGCGGACTCCATCACGCAGCGGGCCGACTGGACCTTCGTGTACAACGGGATCGGGATCAAGATGGGCTGGGCGCCGGAGGGCACCGGATTCGGGACCTGGGTCGGTTACAATGAGGCCATGATCCTCTACATCCTGGCCATCGGGTCGCCTACCCACCCCGTCCCGGACTTCACCTGGTTCACCTGGACCAGCGGGTACGACTGGCTGACCTACTACGGGTACACCTACATCAACTTCCCGCCGCTGTTCGGCCACCAGTACTCGCACTGCTGGATCGACTTCCGGTCCATCCAGGACATCTACACCGCCAGCAAGGGGATCACCTACTTCGAGAACTCGCGCCGCGCCACGCTGGCGCAGCGGGAGTACTGCATCGACAACCCGCTCGGCTGGACGGGCTACGGGCCGCTGCTGTGGGGCCTGACCGCGTCGGACGATCCCGGCGGGTACGCCGCGCACGGCGCGCCGCCCGCCTGGACGGACAACGGCACCATCACGCCGACCGCGCCGGCCAGCTCGCTGCCGTTCGCGCCCGAGGTGGTCATCCCCACGCTGCACCACCTGTACGACAGCTACCCGCAGCTCTGGGGCCCGTACGGGTTCAAGGACGCGTTCAACCTCACGGTCGACTGGTGGGCCACGGACTACCTCGGCATCGACCAGGGGCCCATCGTGATGATGATCGAGAACCACCGTACCGGGTCCGTGTGGGAGCGCTTCATGACGCACCCGGACGTGCAGCTCGGGCTGTCGCGCGCGGGCTTCGGCCCGGCCACGTCGGCGGGGCCGCCGGCGGAGGCGGCCGCGTCGCCGTTGGCGCTCGCGCAGAACTTCCCGAACCCGTTCCGCGGCACGAGCAGCGTGACGTTCCGGATGCCGGAGGCGGGGCCCGCCCGGCTCACGCTGCACGACCTCGCGGGGCGGCGCGTCCGCGTCCTGACCGACGGGGGTCGCGCGGCCGGCACGCATCGCGTCACGCTGGACGGGCGCGGCCTGCCCGCGGGCACGTACTTCTACCGGCTGGAGACGGCCGGCGGCGCGGAGGGGCGGAAGTGCACCATCCTGGACTGACGATCAGCGCGCGGGGGTCCGCGCGGAAGGAGGAGGCGAAGCGAGAGAGATGATCCTGCGGCGTGTCACCGTTCGTACGCGAGTCGTTCGTCCCTGTCCGGCAACCAAGGAGTGCAAACAACCATGAATCGCATCGGCAAACTCGTTTCGGCGACGGCGGGCCTCCTGCTCCTCGCGGGCAGCGCCCTGGCGTCCGGCCCCACCCCGAACAGCGCGATCTTCGAGCTGCGGGTCTTCAACGACTGCCCGACCTCGACCGTGGGCACCACCGACAGCTACCCGGCCTCGCTGTCCATCTCGGACAGCAACCTGAGCTGCGGCGGCTTCGCGAACCTCCACGTGTGGCGGCTGTCCGAGGACGACGCGGCCCAGATCCTGTTCCCGAACAACTCGGCCTTCAGCATCGAGTTCGACATGGTCGTGGACGGCACCGCGCAGGGCGAGGCGGGTCTCCAGATCGCCCCGTGGTGGTCGCAGGCGGACGGCCGGATCAACTGCCGCACGACCGACGGCGAGATCGCGGTCTTCGGCGGCCGGCTGCCGTTCTACAGCTTCACCGGCAACCACGGCCTGCACTACGCGAAGGGCACGTCGATCCACCTCAAGGCCACGTACCTGGCGAACGGCCTTTCCATGGCCGATCCCGCCACCGTCGAGTACGAGGTGACGTACGGCGGGAACACGTACTCCTCGGGTCCGCTCGCGTTCGACGAGGGCAACCCGGCGGAGGATCCCCCGTACGGCCTCTGGGGCATGCTGAACGACGCGAAGGTCGGCGGCTTCGTGCAGCCGTTCCTGCAGCCGGGCAACCCGGCCGCGAACCTCACGGCGACCTACACGGACATCATCTTCACGCAGCTGAAGCCGGTGTCGGTGGAGCAGTCGACCTGGGGACAGATCAAGGCGCTGCACCGCTAGTCGACGCGAAGCGGCGGGGTGGGACCGCCGCGACGCACGAAGAGCGCGTGCAACACGGGCCCCGGCGCTCCGGCGTCGGGGCCCGAATCGTCCCGGTGTGCGAGGTCGCGGATCGAGACCCGGCGACGGGACGGGAGACGCAGGGACCGGACCGCCGACCGTTCCCGGCAGACGTCAGGACGTGGACTGCGGGAACGTGGCGCGCGCGAGGCGCGAGAGCCGGTCCATGTCCTCGATGACGAAGGACGTGCGCGTGGAGCTCAGGATGCCGCGCCGGCGAAGGTCGGAGAGCTGCCGGATCGCGGTCTCCACCGCCACGCCGATCATGTCGGCCAGGTCCTCGCGCGACAGCGGGACGCGCACGTGCACGCGCCCGTCCTCCGCCTCCCCGAAGCGGCGGCCCAGCTCCATCAGCACGTGCGCCGTCCGCTCGCGCGCGTCGCCGCTGGCCAGGTGCGTCCGCTCCAGCTGGGCCCGGCGAACGTCGGTGGCCAGCTGCCGGAGGGACGCATCGCGCAGCGCGGGCACGGATTCGATGAGGCGGATCATGGGCGCGCGCTCGATCAGGCACACCTGCCCGTCCCGCAGGATCTCGGCGCCGTAGTCGTAGGGCGTGCCGCCCACGGCGGCCTCGAGGCCGAGCAGATCCCCGGGACCGGCCAACCCGAGCAGGTGTCGCCGGCCGTGGGCACCCGTCTTGATCAGGCGAGCCAGCGCGGACCGGAGGCAGAACACCGCCGAGCAGGGGTTGCCCTCGTAGAACAGGGTCTGCCCGCGACGGTAGACATGGGCCACCCTGGCCCGATCCAGGTTTTCCGCGTCCGTCGGGGTCAACCCGGCGGTGAATCCGGCTTCCTGCACGGCACAGGCAGCGCAGTCCTCGCACGGCCTGGGCACGACCGGTCGCTCCATGGCGAGCTCCCCCCTGCGGGCGCCGGGAGGGGCGGAGCCGGGTTCCGGCCCCTGAAGGCAATCCCAAGGTATTTCGGACCCCCGGGTCATTCAAGGCTTGTGGCGCGGAGATTGTGCCTGGAGTTGAGGAACTCGTGCCGGGACATGGGTTTGGGGCGCCGCGTGCCCGCCCGGAGGTCCCCGCCGGCTCAGGTTCCAGAGGGGCAACGAGTTCGGGTCCGGCCCGCCCCAATCTCCGAACCACCTGACGGAGATCACATGGGGGGATGACGGGGCTCATGGGCGGGGGAGGCCGCGCGGGCTACTGTCGTCGTGGGGCCGGGATCCGACGGGGGTACCGGTCGAGCACGCGACCCGGGGCTTCGCTTCGCGGAACCACTGGGCTCGCCGCCCGCCGTGGTCCCGACCCCGGATTCGCCCGCGCACGCGCGGGCGGCGACCGCGGGAGGCCTCCGTGAAGGTCCGCGACGTCATGACCCCGTCCCCCGAGGTGTGCGGTCCGCACACGGATGTGGCCGCGTGCGCGCGGCAGATGTGGGACGGCGACTTCGGCTTCCTGCCGGTCGTGGGGAACGACGGAGAACTCCTCGGCGTGGTCACGGATCGGGACCTGTGCATGGCCGTCGCCATGCAGGATCGCCGTCCGGGCGAGATCCTCGTGCGGGAAGTGATGACCCGCATCGTCCACCGCTGCGCCGCCGACGACAGCGTGGAGCGGGTGCTGCAGGTGATGAGGGACTACCAGGTGCGCCGGGTTCCGGTGACGGACGCGAAGGGCGCCCTCGAGGGCGTGGTGACCCTCAACGATCTCGTGTTGAGCGCGGGCGAGACGGCGGACCGGAACGGGCGACCGGATCCGTGTCCCGGATCGGGAGTCCTGGCCGCGCTGAAAGCGATCTCCCGGCATCGGGCGGCCGCGGAGACCTGACAGGACCGGCGCGTTCCGGAGTCGTGATCCCGGGGGGGTCCGACTCCGACCCGGGGCGGAGGGCGTGTTCCCGCGGGCGAGCGGTGAACCCTCCGCCCTCGGGCTTTTCAGGGGATAGCGTGAGCATCCGCGACACCACGTAGGCGATCCCCGCCACGCACGCCAGCATGCTTGCGTGCCCGGCGAGTCGGATCAGTCCGGCGACCCGCTCGGTGTGCCGGAGCCATCCCAGGCCGCCCAGGATGTAGTTCCAGTCGTGGATGGGGTGACCTCCGCCGGGCGTGACCAGCGGCAGGCGCATCGCCACGGCGTCCGCGGCGTAGACGGACACCTCGAAGAAGTTGGTGCCGAGCCAGCCGAAGGCGAAGGCCACGGCGAACCAGTCCCCCTGCCGCGCGAACATCGCCATGCCCACGAGCGGCAGGAGACATTGCAGCAGGGACCCGCCGAGGGCGGCGGGGATGTCGCCGAAGGGACCGAACACGAAGTGACCGAGCTCGTGCACTCCGAGGTTCAGGCCCCCGAAGACGCTGCGGTACTCGGGGCTCGCGGCGTGCCGGAACCAGACCCACAGGAAGTAGGCGAGCGCCGGGGCGCGCAGCCAGCCGTTGCGGCCGGCGCACCGATCGTCGATGTGGTCGCGCAGCGCGCGGATCATCGGGACGCGGCTCCTTGGGCGGGGATGTCGTCCCGTGGATCGGCGGAACCGGGACGCCGCGTGAGGGGTGCCGCGCGGGGGCCGCCGAGCGAGGGACGCCGCGTGAGGGGTGCCGCGTGCGGGCCGCCGCGTGGGGCGCCGCGAGAGGGGACGCCGCCCAAGGGGGGCGGCGGCTCGCCGCGCCCGTGGACGGCGTGGTACTCTTCGCGGCCTCATTCCGAAATCCTCCCGGAGCACCCATGGCCGCGCGGCCCGTCGTGGATCTGAGGTCGGACACCGTCACCAAGCCCGGCCCGGGCATGCGGGAGGCCATGGCGGCCGCCGAGGTGGGGGACGACGTCCTCGACCACGACCCCACCGTGGAGCGGCTGGAACGGCGCGTGGCCGCCCTGCTGGGGAAGGAGGCGGCGCTCTTCGTCCCGTCGGGCACCATGGCGAACCAGATCGCCGTCCGCGCGCACTGCCCGCCCGGCGGCGAGGTGATCCTGGACCGCGGGGCGCACGTCCTGAACTTCGAGGCGGGGGCCGCCGCGGCGCTGTCCGGGGCCTCCCTGCAGCCGCTGGACGCACCGCGCGGGATCCTGGATCCGGATGCGGTGCGCCGGGCCGTGCGCCCACCGGTGCCGCATTGCCCGCGCACCGCGCTCGTGTGGGCGGAGAACACGCACAACCTCGCCGGCGGGAACGTGTGGCCGCAGGAGACGCTCGACGCGGTCGCGGCGGTCGTGCACGACGCCGGGCTGCCTCTCCACCTGGACGGCGCGCGGATCTGGAACGCGGCCGCGGCCGGCGGGGAGACGCCGGCGCGCATCGCCCGGGACGCGGACTCCGTCTCGGTGGCCCTCTCGAAGGGGCTGGGCGCTCCCGTGGGTTCGCTGATCGCGGGAACGCGGGCCTTCATCGACGGCTGCTGGGTGCACCGGAAGCGCTTCGGCGGCGGCATGCGCCAGTCCGGGATCCTGGCCGCGGCGGGACTCTGGGCGCTCGACCATAACGTGGAGCGGCTGCGCGAGGACCACGCGAACGCGCGTTGGCTGGCCGAGCGGCTGGCGCAGCTCCCCGGCGTGCGCGTGGACCTCGAGGCCACGCGGACGAACATCGTGGTCTTCGACGTGGCGGGGGTCGGACGCGCCCCGGCCGAGCTGGCGCGGGAGGCGGAGGCGGCCGGCGTGAAGGTCGTGCCGTTCGGCGCCACGACGCTGCGCGCGGTGACGCATCTGGACGTGACGCGCGGCGACGTGGAACATGCGGCGGCCGTGCTGGCCGACGTGCTCGCGCCGGCCCGCGCACGGCGGGAGGCGTGAGCGTGGACCGGAGTCTTGCCGCCACGGAGAACCGCTACCATCCCGCCGTCCGCAGCGTCTACGCGGCGCGCATCGGGTCGGATGCCGCGGCCGACCGCTTCCTCTCGGCGCGGCTGGAGGACATGCCCGAGCCCTCGGTCCTCGTGGGGCTCGGGGAGGCGGCGGACCGGATCGAGCGCGCGATCGACGCCGGCGAGCGCATCGCGGTGTTCGGCCACGACGATCCGGACGGCGTCACCTCCGCGGCCATCCTGGTGGAAGTGCTCGAGGCGGCCGGCGCGCCGTGCGACCCCTACATCCCGGATCGCGACGTGGAGGGGCACGGCCTGTACCCGGAGCTGGTGCGCCGGTTCCGCGCTCGCGGGTCCACGCTGCTGGTCACCACGGACGGCTGTTCGGCCAACGCGGCCGAGGAGGAGCTGGCCACGGCGCTCGGGCTGGACCTCGTGGTAACGGACCACCACGAGGTGGCGCCGGGACGGGCAGTGGTGCGCAATCTGGTGAATCCCAAGGCGGTGCCGGCCACGGCGGAAGCGTACGGGGATCTCACCGGGGCCGGCGTGGCCGCGCTGCTTGCCCGCGAACTGCTTCGGCGGCGCTTCGGCGACGCTGGCGAAAAGAAGTTTTGTCGGCTTCTCGACCTGGTCGCCCTGGGGACGATCGCGGATTGGGGCGACCTCGCCCGCAGCAATCGCGGCATGGTGGTCCAGGGCCTGACCGCGGTGGGTCGCGGCGACCGTCCCGCGGTCGAACTCGCCCGCCGGGCACTCGCGATCGGCCCCGACGCCGTGCTGCGCCGCGACAAGTGCGAGCGGCTCGCGGCCGTGTTCGCCTCCGTTCCCTCGCGCGAGGGGCGCTCGTCCGGCCTCGATGCGCTGCTCGGGCGGCCGTCGTGGGCCGGGGACACCGGGACGCTCCTGCAGCGCTTCCTCGCGACGGAGAAGGCGCAGGACGCGGCCGTCGCCCGGGCGGAGGCCGAGGCCGAGCGTCTCGGCGTGCTGGACGGCGCTCCCGCGGTCCTGCTGCTGCCGGACGTGGAGCCCCGGTTCCTCGGCAAGGCCGCCACCCGGATCGCCGAACGGACCGGCCGCCCGGCCGCGGCGCTGCGCGAGGTGGGCGGCAAGCTCGTGGCGGAGCTGCGCGGGCCCGACGGCGTGCACCTGGTGGAGATCCTGGGTGCGCTGCGCGACCGGCTGGAGTCGTGGGGCGGGCACCGAACCGCCGCCGGCTTCTCGACGGACGCGTCCCGCGCCGCGACGCTGCCGGGCGAGCTCGCGGACGCGTTCGCGGCGTGTCCGGCGTGCGCGCCGGCACCCCGGGCCGCGGAGCTGGACCTGCGTCGCTCGCAGATCGACCCGCTCTTCTCGCGGAGCTGCCGCGCCGCGATGCCGTTCGGGCGCGGCAACCCGTCGCCGGTGTTCCGCATCGTGGACTACCGGCGCGGCGGGACGCCGCTGGATCCGGACGGGCGCGCGCACGAGGCGGTGGAGCTCATCGAGCGCGGGTTCCCCGAGGGCGTGGGCGACCGGCACCCGCTGGTCACCTTCCTGCCCAAGGGGCGCGGCGGGCTCGTGATGCAGTTCGAGGGACTGGACCCCGCGGAGGGCGCCGCGTGACGCCGGCCCGGCCGAAGGTCCGCCTGGCGCAGATCCCGCAGGTCCTGGGGGACGTGGACGCGAACCTCGCGCGGATGCTCGAGGTCGTGCGGGCGGCCGAGCGCGACGACGTGGACCTCGTGGTCTTCCCGGAGCTGTCGCTCACCGGGTACGGCCTGCGCGATCACGTCCCCGAGTGCGCGCTGGCCCTCGACGCTCCCGCGATCCGCGCGCTGGCCGAGGCCTCGCGGCGCACCTCCTTCGCCTTCGGTTTCGTGGAGGAGACGCCCGACCACCTCTTCCACAACGCGGCGGCGTACGCGGAGGGCGGGCGCATCGTGCACGTGCACCGCAAGGTGCACCTGCCGACGTACGGCCTGTTCGAGGAAGGTCGGAACTTCGCGGCGGGGCGCATGGTGCGCGCCTTCGACACGCGCTTCGGCCGGTTCGCCATGCTCGTGTGCGAGGACGTGTGGCATCTGCCCATGCCGTACCTCGCGGCGCTCGACGGTGCGCTCGCCGTGCTGGTGCTGTCCGTCAGCCCCACGCGCGGCATGGGCGGGGACGGCAAGGCGAAGAACATGCTGGCGTGGGAGCGGCTGCTGCTCACGTACGCGTCGTCGCTCACGGTGTTCATGCTGTACGCGAACCGCACCGGCTTCGAGGACGGCGTGGGCTTCTGGGGCGGGTCGGCGATCGTGAGCCCGGCGGGCGAGCTGATCGTGCAGGGCCCGTACCACGAGGAGGCGTTCCCCACCGCGGAGCTGGACCTGGACGAGGTGCGCCGCGAGCGGATCCGCACGCCGCTGCTGCGCGACGAGCGGCTGGCGGTGGTGCACGCCGAGCTGGACCGGCTCCTGCGCCGTCGCCACGGCGAGGACGCGGAGTGAGCGGCCCGCGCGTCCCCGCCGCCGCGCCGCTGCCGGCGCTGGACGCGCCCACGGTGGAGAGGATCCTCGCGGCGTTCCTGCGCGAGGAGCTGCGCGCGGCGGGTCTCCCGCGCGCGGTGCTCGGGTTGTCCGGCGGCATCGACTCCGCCGTCGTGGCGTTCCTCGCGGCGCGGGCGCTCGGCCCCGGGAACGTCACGGGCGTCATGATGCCGGCGGCGGAGTCCGCCGCGGACAGCCTCGCGGACGCGGAGCTCGTGGCGGCGGCCTGCGGCATCGGGACGCGGCAGGTGTCCATCGCGCGGATGGCCGCGGGCTACCTGGACGAGCGGCCGGATGCGTCCGCGATGCGGCGCGGGAACGTCTACGCGCGCTGCCGCATGATCGTGCTGTACGACCTGTCCGCGGAGCTCGGCGCGCTCGTGCTCGGCACGAGCAACAAGACGGAGCTGCTGCTGGGCTACGGGACGCTGCACGGGGACCTGGCCTCCGCGCTGAACCCGATCGGCGACCTCTACAAGACGCAGGTCCGCCGCCTCGCGGAGCACCTGGGCGTGCCCGGCAGCGTGCGGGTGAAGCCGCCGAGCGCGGACCTGTGGGCGGGGCAGACGGACGAGTCGGAGCTCGGCGCGCGGTACGAGGAGCTGGACGCGCTGCTGTTGCGCATGGTGGACGAGCGCGTCCCGCCGGATCGCCTCGTGCACGAGGGATTCGACGCCGCATTCGTGCGCGACGTGGCCCGGCGCGTCCGCGCCAACCAGTACAAGCGCCGCCCGCCCGTGATCGCGAAGCTCTCGTCCCGCACGATCGGCCCGGACTTCCGCTACCCGCGCGACAGCGGTCTCACGCGCGATCACCGCTTCGGGGCGTGATGGCACCGGGCGTGCTGCGCGTGGTGGCCACGCCGCTCGGCAACCTGGCGGACCTGTCGCCGCGCGCGCGGGAGGCGCTTGCCTCGGCGGCGATCGTGGCGGCGGAGGACACGCGCCGCTCCGGCCGGCTGCTGGAGCTCGCGGGTCTGCCGAAGAAGCCGTTCCTCGCCTACTTCGCCCCGCGCGAGCGCGAGAAGGCGGACGCGATCGTGCGCCGGCTCCTCGCCGGGGACGACGTGGCCCTCGTCACGGACGGCGGGACTCCCGGCGTGGCGGATCCGGGCGCGGTCGTGGTGGCGGCCGCCCGGGCGGCCGGGATCCGCGTCGAACCGGTGCCGGGGCCGTGCGCGGCGGCGGCAGCCCTGTCCGTGTCCTCGTTCGGCGGCGGCGCGTTCGTGTTCGAGGGATTCCTGCCGGCGAAGGAGGCGGCGCGGCGGAAGCGGCTGGCCGAGCTGGCGACCGAGACGCGAACGATCGTTCTGTACGAGGCGCCGCACCGGCTGGCCGAGGCGCTGGCCGATCTGCGCGATGTCTTCGGTCCCGCGCGACGCGGTACGATCGTTCGCGAGGCCACGAAGGTCCACGAGGAGATCGTGGAGGACGGCCTCGGCGCGCTGGCCGAGCGGTTCGCCGGCGGGGCGAAGGGCGAGGTCGTGCTCGTGGTGGCGGGCGCGGACGCCGCCCCGGATGATCGCGTGACCGTGGAGGCGGGCACGCTCCTGGAGTGGGCGATGCAGCAGGGGCTCTCCCCGGATCGGGCGGCGAAGGAGGTGGCGCGGCTGACCGGGCTCCCGCGGAACGAGCTCGTGCGGCGCGCCCGGGCCGCCGGTTGACCCGCCGCCCGCGTTCGACGGCCGCGGACGGCGGACTGGACATGGCACGGCCCCGTGTCGGAGGTTCGGGACGGCATGATTGACCGGATCGGAGCGGGCTCGAAGCGGAGGATCGTGCGTCGCGCCGCGGCGGCGTGCGCGCTGCCGCTCGCCCTGCTCGCGCTGCAGGGGAGCGGCGGTCGGCCGGCGGCCTCGCCCGGGACGATGCGGAACCTGGTGCTCATCACGATGGACGATTGCCGCGCGGATGCGCCGGGCACGTCCGGCAACCCGATGGGGCGCACCCCGAACCTGGACCGCCTGGCCGCCGAGGGCGTGCGCTTCAACGCCGCGTTCGTGCAGGCGCCGGCGTGCAATCCGTCGCGCACCTCGTTCCTGACCGGACGCTATCCCCCGGCCACGGGCGTGCTCCTCAACTCCGACGACTCCCGCGCGAAGCTCCCGCCGGACATGCGCTCGCTGCCGCAGATCCTGGACGACGCGGGCTTCGTGCTCGCGAACGTGGGCAAGCTGTTCCACCAGGACGGCGAGGAGAACGTCGCGGACATGCGCGTCTTCGACCACCTGGAGCTGTGCGCCCGGCCCGCGGGCTGGGAGGGCCCCGCGTCCGTCGCCGCGCCCCCGCCTCCCGGCGGGCGGATCGAGCGGCGACCCGAGCGCGGCACGGAGGAGCACGCCAAGTTCCGGCGCGAGTACATGGACCGGTACGGGAGCTCGGGGCTGCGGCCGGAGGAGGAGGAGGACGCGCGCGCGGCGCGGGCCGTGGAGGAGATCCTCCCGCGGCTGGCCGCGGACGGGCGCCGCTTCTTCCTCGCGTTCGGCACGAGCCTGCCGCACGCGCCGATGCTGTGTCCCGAGCCGTACGTCGAGCGTGAGGATCCGGCGGCGTACCGGCTGCCGCCGGGCCGCGACGCCGACCGGGACGTGCCCCCCGTGGCCGTGGGTCACGGGCTCAACGCGGACGTGTTCGTGGGCCGGAAGCCCACCGACGAGGAGGCGCGCGCGGCGACCGCGGCGTACCACGCGTGCGTGTCGTTCGCGGACGAGCAGATCGGACGGGTCCTCCGCGCCCTGGACGAGTGCGGCGTCGCCGGGGAGACGGTGGTCGTGCTCACGTCGGACCACGGATTCCACCTCGGCGAGCACGGGCACTGGGCGAAGTACACGTTCTTCGAGCCCTCGTTGCGCGTGCCGCTGATCGTCCGGGTGCCGGGCGCGGCCGGCGCCGGGGGCGTGGCCGCGGGGGTCGTGGAGCTGGTGGACCTCGTTCCCACGATCGGGGAGTTGCTCGGGGTGCCGGTGCCGCCGGATCTGGACGGCGTGAGCTTCGCCGCCGGTCTGGAGGATCCGCGGCGTGCGGGCAAGCCGGCGGCGTTCGCGTGGATGAAGGACCGGCAGTCCATCCACCGATCCGTGCGGACCGACCGCTGGCGGTACAACGCATGGGAGGTGCCCGGACAATCCCGGACCCTCGAGGAGCTGTACGACCTCTGGACGGACCCGCAGCAGCTCGTGAACCGGGCGAACGACCCCGCCCTGGCCGGTGTGCGGGAGGACATGGCCGCACGGCTCGCGGCGCGGCGCTGAATGGGGGCCGCTCCCGCTCGCGTCGCGGGCGCGGACCGGCCGCCGGGCGGGTAACGGTCCAGACTGGACCATTTCCGCCGGGCGCGGCGGTTTGACGGGCCGCGCGATTCGGTCCATGATGCGCCGCGACTTCCGGCACGTGGGTCGAGCGGGAGCGGGAATGGGACGCCGGACGGGTTTCTTCGTCAGCCTCGAAGGCGGCGAGGGCTCGGGGAAGACCACCCAGAGTCGGAACATCGCAGCCTTCCTGCGCGAACGGGGACACGACGTCCTCGAGACGCGCGAGCCCGGCGGCACCGAAGCCGGGGAGATCGTCCGCGATCTCCTGCTCCGGCGCGTCGAGCATCTCTTCCCGCGGACGGAACTGGCGTTGTACCTCGCGGCGCGGGCGCAGCTCGTGTCCGAGGTGATCCGCCCCGCGCTCGAGCGCGGCACGTCCGTGATCTGCGACCGGTTCGGGGATTCGTCGACCGCGTACCAGGGCGGGGGACGCGACCTCGGGATGGACTTCGTGGAGCGGCTGAACGACTGGGCGACGGAGGGGCTGACGCCGCACCTCACGCTCTACTTCGACGTGGCGCCGCGCGAAGGACTGGCGCGACGCGGGAGCCGGGACGGGGGCGCGGACTCGCTGGATCGCATCGAGCGCGAAGCGCTCGGGTTCCACGAGCGCGTGCGGGCGGCGTACGGGGAGATCGCGCGGCGGCATGGCGGCCGGTTCCGCGTGATCCCGACCGATGGCGGGGAGGGGCAGGTTTGGGAGCGGGTACGATCGGTGCTGGCGACGCGCCTGGAAGGATGGGAGACCGGCGCATGACGGACCGTCCCGGGGACCCGGCGCCCGGGGGCGGCGAGCCCTTCGAGCCGGTCGTCGATCCGACGAGCCACCTGCTGAGCCAGGTCGCTCCGGTGTCGCGCTTCCCCTGGATCCCCGCCGGCGTTGCGGTCGTCCTCGCCCTGTGGTTCGCGTCCATGCCGCAGAGCCTGCCGGATCCGTTGCTGCCCGCGGAGCTGCTGTGGATGTCGGAGTCGCTCCACCCCGCGGAGGCGTCGCCCGGCACGAGCGCGCTGGCGCGATCGCTCTCGCGCTCCGTGTGGACGTGGCAGGGCATCGCCCCGGACGTGTCGCAGCCGCTCTCGCAGGAGCAGCGGATCGCCGTGCGCCTGCCCGCTGCCGTGACGGGCGCCGCGGCGCTCGTGTTCTTCTTCCTGCTGGCGCGGCTCGTGGCCGGCAACGCCGCCGGGCTGCTGGCGGCGAGCCTGCTGGCGATCTCCGCGCCGTGGATCCGCGCCGGGACCAGCACGCTTCCGCTGGTCACCGGGGAGACCTTCGTCCTCATGGGAGTCACGTGGGCGATCGTGCTGCACGGGCGGCACCGGGAGGTGCAGATCGCCGCGGTGAACGCGCTGCGCATCGGCGTCGCGGGGGCATTCCTCGGGCTCGGGCTCCTGCTCGCGCCCGCGACGTTCGCCTCGTTCGTCACGACGCTGCTGCTCTGGTTCGTGCTCGGTCTGCGCCGCTCCAGCTCCGGTGCAACCACCCTGCCCGTGGAGAGCCCGCGACGGACGGTCGCCCTGGCCCTCACCGGCACCGTGGTCCTGCTCGGCGCCACCGCCTTCGCGAGCGCGGTCGCGGAGAGGCTGGCCGGCGGGGGCATGGGCGGCGCGCTTCCGTCGCTGGGGCACCTGGTGCCGGAGGCGTCGCTGTGGACGTCGATCCACCGCTCGCTGGTCTCCCCGGGACCGGACACGGACCGGCTGCTGCTCGTGGCGCTGATCGTGGTGGCGATCGTGCGCGCGATGGAGCACTTCGGGGGGCGCCCGTGGAAGGCGGCGGGGCTTTTGCCGTGGTCGTATCTCGCGCTGCACTTCCACTTCGCGGGGCGGGAGCTGCGCGCGGCGGCGGGCGCGACCGGCGCGACCGGCGCGGCGCCGCTCGACGTTCCCGTGACCGTGGGACCGCTGCTCCTGCTCGGCCTCGCCTGGGTCGTGCTGCGCGGGTTGCAGCCGGGACGGGTCCGGCGCCAGGAGTACGGCTTCGCGATCACATGGCTCGTGGCCAGCGCGCTGCTGGTTCCCTTCGTGCCCGCCGGCCATCCGTACGCGCCGGAGCTGGCCGCCGCGGTCTCGTTCCTGCCGCCCGTCCTGCTCGTGGCGGGGCGCGGGGCGCGGTCCCTGTGGGAAGGTTCGGAGTCGCCGCTCGGTCGTTGGGCGATCCTGGCGATCGCCTACCTGCCCGTGCTCCTGTTCGCCGCCGCCGCCCTCGACGAGTGGCTCGGCGCGCCGGCCCTGCTGGACGACGCCGTGCGCCGCGCCCACGCGGTCCTGCCGGCGATCCTGCTGGCGCTCTCGCTCGCCGGCGCGCTGTCGGTCGTGCTCACGGTGCGGCCGGATGCCCGGGTGGCTGCGCCGCGGGAGCCGGGCTCCGGAGGGGGTCGGCGCGGTCGCCGCGGCGGCCGCCAGGGGCGCCGGGGACGGCGGAGCGGGCGGCGGCACGACGGGCGCCGCGGGTAGCCGGCGCGCCGCGACGGCCGGCGTGCCGCGACAGTCGGTGACGCCGCTGACGGTCGGTGACGCCGCGAACGGCCGGTGACGCTGCGAACGGTCGGTGACGCCGCGCCGTGCATGGTAGATTGCCCCCCATGGAACGCATGCTGCGGGATCTGCTCGAAGGCGTCCGCGACGGGTCGATCCCCCTCGAGGAGGGCCTTCGCCGGCTGAGGGGCCTCGCGTTCGAGGACCTCGGCTTCGCGAACGTGGACCATCACCGCAGCCTCCGGCGGGGGTTTCCGGAGGTGGTCTTCTCGCCGGGAAAGACCACGGACCAGGTGGTGCGGATCGTGGAGCGGCTGCTGGCCGGGGAGGGCCCCGTGCTGGCCACGCGCGTGGATGAGAAGACGTCGCTCGCGCTGCGCATGGCCCATCCCGGCGGCGAGTGGAACGAGCTCGCCCGGACGATGTGCTGGCGGCGCCCCGCGGCGGGGCGTCCGGGGATCCTCGTGGTGTCGGCCGGGACGTCGGACCTGCCGGTCGCCGAGGAGGCGGTCGTGACGGCGGAGGCGTTCGGGTGGAGTCCCGAGCGCATGTACGACGTCGGCGTGGCGGGACTGCACCGGCTGCTCGGCCGCGGCGACGCGCTGCGGCGCGCGCGCGTCGTGGTCGTGGTGGCGGGGATGGACGGCGCGCTGCCGAGCGTCGTGGGCGGGCTCGTGGACGCGCCGGTGATCGCGGTGCCCACGTCCACCGGCTACGGCGCCAGCCTCGGCGGGATCTCCGCGCTGCTCGCGATGTTGAACAGCTGTTCCTCGGGCGTGACGGTCGTGAACATCGACAACGGGTTCGGCGCCGGCTACGCGGCGTGCGCGCTGATGCGCGCGATCGGGCGCGGCGAGGACCCGACGGAGGCGGGCGCGTGAGCGCACGGATCGCGCACTTCGACGCGGCGGCGGGCGCCGCGGGCGACATGATCGTGGCGGCGCTGGTGGACGCGGGGGCCTCGCTCGAGGAGATCCGGCGCGGGCTGGGCTCGCTGCCCCTTCCGGAGCTCGCGCTGGAGGCGGAGCCCGTGCGCACGCGCGGATTCCGCGCGCTGCGGCTCACGGTGCGCGTGCCGGACCAGGCGAAGCACCGGCACCTGCCGGAGGTGAAGCGCATCCTGGCCGCCGGATCGCTGCCCGAGCGCGTGGTGCGGGACGCGCACCGCGTGTTCGATCGACTCGCCGACGCGGAGGCGCGCACGCACGGCATCCCGATCGACAAGGTGCACTTCCACGAGGTGGGGGCGCTGGACGCCATCGCGGACGTGGCCGGCGCGTGCCTGGCGCTGCACCTCCTGGACGTGGCCGGCGTCACGTTCTCGGCGCTCGCCGTCGGGGGCGGCGAGGTGGAGTCCGCGCACGGGCGGCTGCCGGTTCCCGCGCCCGCCGTGCTGGAGCTCACGAAGGGCGTGCCCATCGTGCGGTCCGACGTGAACGCGGAGCTGCTCACGCCCACGGGCGCCGCCATCCTCACGGCGCTCGGTCGCCCCGCGCCGGCGCGTCCGTTCGTGGCCGAGGCTTTCGGCACCGGCGCCGGGACGCGCGAGCTCCCGGACCGGGCGAACGTGCTGCGCGTGTCGATCGGGCGCTACGGGGAGGCGATCGCGGGCGTGCCGTGGGACGAGGACGAGGTGGTCGTGCTGGAGACGAACGTGGACGACATGACGCCGGAGGCGCTGCCCGCCGTGCTCGAGCGCGCGCTCGCCGCGGGGGCGCTGGACGCGTTCCTCACGCCCGTGCTCATGAAGAAGGGCCGGCCCGCGCACGTGCTCACGGTGCTGGCGGAGCCGGCGGCGGCGGCCGCGATCGCGCGCGTGCTGTTCCGGGAGACGAGCACCTTCGGGATCCGGCGGCGCACGTGCCCGCGGTGGAAGCTCGCCCGCGACTCCCGCGAGATCCAGTCCCCGTGGGGCCCGGTGCGCGTGAAGGTGGGCGACCTCGGGGACGGCGAGGTGCGCGTGGCACCCGAGTACGAGTCATGTCGCGAGATCGCCGATCGCACGGGGATGCCGCTGCGCGACGTGTACGGCGAGGTCGAGCGGCTGCTGCGCGAGGCCGCGGCGGCCGGTGCGTGGCGCGGGGCGGCGGGATGACGGGGGCGGGAGGACGGCTCGCGCGGCTTGCCCGTCCCGCCCGACTGGCCGCGGCCCTCGCGGCAGCCGCGGCGCTCGCATCCGCCTGCGCCACCTTCGGCGGCGTCGAGGTCCTCGAGGCGCAGACCGGCGAGCGGATCGTGCGCGTGCGCTCGGCCATGCCCTTCGACCGGCTCGCCGAGGAGGTCTGGGGCGACGCGAGCCGCGGCGAGGAGCTGGCGCGCCTCGCGCGGCTTCCGTACGAACGTCCGGTCCCGCGCGGGACCGTGCTCGTCGTGCCGGGAGCCGGGCCCGCGAACCTCCGCGAGTCGGATCGCCTGTACCAGGAAGGGCTCGCGGCGGCGGCCGCCAAGGACTACGAGGCCGCGATCGACGCCTTCCGCGCGTGCCTGAAGCGCACGCCCGACCGCCTGGACGCGAAGCTGAACCTGGGGCTGGCGCTCGCCGAGGCCGGCGACCTGGGCGAGGCCACGGGCGTGCTCGAGGACATGGTCCGCGTCCGCCCGCGGCACGCGGAGAGCCGGTACGCGCTCGGCTCCGTCCTCCACAAGCGCAAGTCGTACGGGCGGGCGCTCTCGGAGTTCGAGGCGGCGTTCGAGGCGGACCCCGGCATGGCCAAGGCGGCGTTCGCGGCCGCGCGCACCCTCGAGGATCTGGGTGACGACGCGGCCGCGCGCGCCGCGTGGCAGCGTTTCCTGGACCGGTTCCCCAAGGACCGGCTGTCCGCCGAGGCTTCCCGCCGGCTCTCGGCCCTCACCCCCGGATCGAGCGGCGGCAAGAAGAAGGGTCGATGATCCGCATCCGCGAGTTGACCTGGACGGCTCCGGGCAGCACGGCGGATCCCCGGCTGAGCGTCCCGACGCTGGACATTCGACGAAACGAATATGTAGGAATCACCGGACCGAACGGGGCGGGCAAGAGCTTGCTGCTGCAGATGATCGGGGGGCTCCGGCCGCCGACCGCCGGCAGCGTCACATTCGATGATACGAATGGATCAAAGGCGCCTCGTCCCGGATACCTCTTCCAGAACCCGTCGGACCAGCTCCTCGGCAGCACCGTGGAGCGGGACCTGGCCTTCGGGCTGGAGAACGCGGCCGTGGCGCCCGTGGAGATCCGGCGTCGCGTCGACGAGGCGCTGGAGCGGCACGGATTGGTCGAGCTCGCGCGCCGGCCGCCGCACCTCCTCTCCGAGGGGGAGAAGCAGCGGGTCGCCTTCGCGTCGGTGCTGATCCTGGATCCGGAGGTCCTGCTCGTGGACGAGCCGACCGCGCGGCTGGATGCGCCCGATCGCGCCGAGTTCCTGCAGCGGCTCCGGGAGGCGCACCGCGGGGGGGCCACGGTGCTGCACGTGACGCACCGGCCCGAGGAGCTCGCGCTGGCGACGCGCGTGATCGCGCTGCGGGAGGGGCGCGTCGCCTTCGACGGCCCGCCGGGGGATCTCTCGCCCGGGGACGCGGAGCGGTGCGGCGTCCTGTCCGCCCCCGGCCCGTCCGGCCTGTCCGGCCTGTCCGGCCCGTCCGGCCTGTCCGGCCTGTCCGGCCCGTCCGGCCTGTCCGGCAAGCCGGGCCTGACCGCGGCGGCGCCGCCCGCGGCGCGGGCCGAAGGGCTGCGCCCGCTCGTGCGCCTCCACGACGTGCACTGGGCGTCCGACGACGGCGCCGGCCCTGTGCGGCCGGTGCTCCGCGGCGTGGATCTCGAGGTCTTCCCCGGCGAGCGCGTGGGGGTGACCGGCCGCTCGGGCGCGGGCAAGACCACGCTGGCCGCGATCCTCGCCGGGCTGATGCCGCCGGCGGCCGGCGAGGTGGAGCACGCCCGTCCGTCCCGGCGCGCCGGGGCCGTGCGCGTGCCCGTCGCGCTGGCCTTCCAGGAGCCGGAGCGCGGCTTCTTCGAGGAGACCGTGGAGCGCGACGTGGCCTTCGGCCCCGCGAACCTGGGCCTGCCGGAGGACGGTGCGCGCGCGAAGGCGCGGACCGCGCTGGAGCGCGTGGGGCTTCCGCCCGACGCGTTCGGGCCGCGCGCGCCCGAGACGCTCTCCGGGGGAGAGGCGCGGCGCGCGGGGATCGCCGGGCTGCTCGCGCTCGAGTCGGATCTCGTCGTCCTGGACGAGCCGACCACCGGGCTGGACGCCGAGGGCGTGGCGCGCCTGCGCGACATCCTCGCCGGCCTGCGGCGCGACGGCACCGCGCTGCTGCTGGTGTCGCACGAGACGGCGCTGTTGCGCGCGGAGTGCGACCGCGTGCTGGAGCTCGTCGAGGGGCGGCTGTCCCCCTACGCCGGGTCGTAGAGGACGCGCGGCAGGAGTCCGGCGTCCGCGGGCGCCGCGTGCAGCGCCTGGAGGTACGCCTGCGGGAAGTCGGCGAAGCGGATCGCCTCGCGGAACGCCGCCTGCACCAGGGACGAACGGTCCTCGTGCCGCGCGAACCAGTCCCCGAGGAAGCCGCGCAGGTCCGGCGACGAGCCGGTCTTCCCGAGGTACAGCCCCTTGCCGAAGAAGGCCGGCGCGAGCGCGTACTCCTCGTGCGAGCCGTCGGTCACGAGCACGATGGACCCGCGCGTGCGCGCGGCCTCCTGCGCGGCGCGGAACGCGGCCGCGGTGCCGGCGCAGTCGAAGACGGAGTCGAAGGCGTACCGGCCCGGCTCGTCGCTCACGGTGACCGGGCGGGGGAAGCGGATGGTCTGCAGGAGGCCGCGGCGGACGGCGTCGCGCTCCACCAGCCGGATGGCGCCCGCGGTGCGATGCCCCAGCTCCCATGCGGTCAGCACGCCCATGATGCCGCCGCCGAGCACGAGGCAGTCCTCCTTCGACTCCACCGCCGCCACCTCCACCGCGTGCCGCGCATCCGCGGCGAGCACGCCGAGCAGCGCGTCGTCGTCCGTGACGCCGGGGGCGAGGCGGACGAAGCGGTGGTACGGGATGAGGGCGTGGTCGCGGTGGCCGAGCGTGGCCACGCCGCGCTCGCCGATCAGCGTGCGATCCTGCGCGTCGCGGATCACCACCACGTTCAGGTAGCCGGGCTGCCGCGGGTACGCGCCCGCCGGGACCGCGGGACACGTGCCGTGCAGCAGCACGCGCTCCGTGCCCGGGCTCACCGCGCCGGCCACGCTCGTGACCAGGATCTCCCCCTCGGACGGCACCGGCAGCGCCGTGGCGGACTTCTGCAGCCGGCCGGGCCCCTCCAGCATCCACTCGATCGCCCGGACGGACGTGGCCACGCCGCGCTTCACGAGTGCACGTCGTACGCGGAGCCGCCGAGGAACTCGCGCAGGAGGGAGGTGGGCGGGATGAGCGACTCCTCGTCGGGATCGGCCAGGGAGTCGAACAGGCGCAGCACGCGCTCGGCGCGGATGACGGCGTCCAGGCGGCGCGGGTCGCCGCGGTGCTTCTCCAGCAGCGGCGGGAAGAACGCCGCCAGCCGCCCCTTCAGGTACGGCAGCTCGTACGCCAGGGAGCTGTTCACGATGAAGTCCGCCGACGACTGGTACGGGATGATGTGCTTCAGCTCGGAGCGGCGCACGTAGTGCCAGTGCAGCAGCGTCTGCTCCGGCGTGTAGCCGCGATGCAGCGAGTCGCGGATCATCCGGCGCAGCAACCGCACGTCGGTCCAGCGCACCCAGCGCCCGTCCACGCCCTTGAGCTGCGCGATCGTCTCGATGTACAGGTGGAACTTGTGCCCGGCGGGCACGCTCTCGGTGAGCGGGCCGTACAGGCCGTGCAGCGTGTCCAGGAGGATGATGCTGTTCGGCTCCGGCTCGAACCGCACCGTGTCCGCACGCCGCTTGCCGGTCCTGAAGTCGTACCGCGGCATGTCGATGCCGCGCCCCGCGTCCAGCTCCGCCAGGTGCCGGTTGATGAGCGGCAGGTCCATGGCCTCGGGGGTCTCGAAGTCGAAGTCGCCGAACTCGTCCTTCGGGTGCAGCTCCAGGTCGAAGAAGTAGTTGTCCAGCGACATCGGGATGACGTGGAGGTCCGCGCGCTCCAGGCGCTCGGCGAGCTTGTGCGTGGTCGTGGTCTTCCCCGACGAGCTCGGGCCGGCCACGATGAGGAAGCGCAGCTCGTCGCGACGCTCCAGCACCGCGGCAGCCGCCTGGTCCAGGATGGATTCGTACAGCGCGTCCGCGTCGCGGATCAGCTCCCGCATGCCGCCGTCGGCGACGAGCGCGTTCAGCTTCTCCACGGTCTCGCAGCCGTGCGCCAGCGCCCAGTTGAGCCGCTGCCACATGGTCTTGTACGGGATCGGCTCCACCTGCGCGCGGTCCCGCCGGTCCCGCATGCGCGCGCGCTCGTGCCGGTACACGATGAACGCGCGCGCCGTCCTGGCGTGGCCGTTGCGGATGAGCACGCGCTCCACCACGTCCTGCACGTCCTCCACGGTGGGCGGGCGCACGCCGCTGAACGAGCGGAACACCACCTCCTCCACCTCGGCCGCCAGCCGCTCGGAGAGGTCGCGGTCGTGCCCGCCGAGCGAGGCCGCCGCCTTGTAGATGGCCACGATGACGCGCTCGCGGTCCCAGGGGACCGTGCGGCCGTCGCGCTTGACGATCCCGGTGACGGAAGGGCTCATGCCGGTCCCGGCGCCCGGGTGCGGCGCGGTCCCGGCGCGGACGGCGGCCGCCGGCATCCGACCGTGCGGCGCGCGGCCGTGCGGCCGGTCAACGCGCGTCGATCGGGACGTACGGCGCCTTGTGCGTCCCCAGGTATTCCTGCGTGGGCCGGAAGATCCGGTTGTCCTGCATCTGCTCGAGGTAGTGGCCCATGTAGCCGGCCACACGCGCCACGGCGAAGATGGGCGTGAACAGCACGGGCTCCAGCCCCATCTTCAGGTACACGCACCCCGAGAAGAAGTCCACGTTCGGGTAGATCCCCTTCGGCCCCAGCCGCTCCGCGGCCAGCGTCTCGATCTCGGCCGCGATGGCGTACAGCTTCGTGGAGCCGAGCTCCGCGAACACGCGCGCGCCGAGCTTCTGCAGGGCGAAGGCGCGCGGGTCCTTCACCTTGTACACGCGGTGGCCGAGCCCCATGATCTTCTTCCGGCTCGCCACGGCGTCCTCGAACCAGGCCTTCGCGCGCGACGCGTCGCCGATCTCCTCCAGCATCTCCAGCACGCGCTCGTTCGCGCCGCCGTGCAGCGGGCCGCCGAGCGAGCCGAGCCCGCCCGAGGCGGCGGCGTACGGGTCCGCCTCGGAGGAGGCGATCACGCGGCACGTGAACGTGGACGCGTTCAGCGTGTGCTCCGCGTGCAGGATCAGCGCCACGTCGAGCGCGCGCGCCAGCACGTCCGCCGGCGCCTCCCCGTTGAGCATCCACAGGAAGTTCGCGGCGTGCGCGAGATCGTCGCGCGGCGCGACCGGCGCGAGCCCGCGCCGGTGCCGCGCGATGGCGGCGAGCATCGTGGCGGTCTGCGCGATGATGCGACGCGCGGACACGTCCCGCTCCGCCGCGTCCGTGGCGCCGGTGCGCGGGTAGTGGAGACCCATCGCGGCCACCGCCGTCTGCAGGGCGGCCATGGGGTGTCCGTCCGCCGGGAAGCCCTCGATCATGCGCAGGATCTCCGGGCGGACGGTGCGGTGCGTCTTCAGCGACGCCTCGAACGCCGCGAGCTCCGCCCGCGCCGGCAGCTTCCCGTACAGCAGGAGGTAGGCGGTCTCCTCGAACGTGCTCTCCTCCGCGAGCACCTCGATGGGGATGCCGCGATACTCGAGGATCCCGTTCTCGCCGTCCACGAAGCCCACCGAGGACTGGGCGGCGGGAATGCCGGCGAGGCCGTGCACGAAACCGCTGGATGCCGGGGGCGTCATTCGCGGATCTCCGGGGAGGGTGTGGACTCCCGAATGTCCCGCGCCGCCGCGTCCCCCGTCAAGGGAGCGCCGGCGACCAGGTACGGTCCGAGCACGAGCGCCGCCGCGGGATCGCGCTCGCGCGCCACCCACGCGTCGTTCGGGGAGGCGGCGACGACGCCGTTGAGCCGCCGCAGCGGGCGCGCCACGAGCGCGGGACAGCCGGTGGTCTGCTCGAACGCCGCGAGCAGCGCGCGGAAGCCGCGGTGTTCCGCGCCGATCGGCGTGACCGGGACCCGGTCCCCCGGCGCCGCGGGCGCGCGCAGCTTCTCCCGCATGGCGTCGCGCACGGGGAGGTCCACCAGCGGCGGACAGGGGCCGTCGTGCGCGAACAGTTCCGGGACGCGCTCCGCCGCCACGGCGAGCGACTCGTCGGCGGACCCGTCGGCCGGGTTGCGGGCGGACGGCGCGCGCAGCACCGAGCGGCTCCCCGCCGTGTCCTCGCCGAAGTCGAGCCGCCCGTCGAACCACGCCACGCGATGTCCCGCGGCGAGGAGGTCGGCCGCCTGCAACGGGGCCTCGTCGCGCCCCGGCTCTTCCGGGGTGAGCCCCTGCGATCGCAGGAACGTGCGGATCTGCGCGGCGTTGTAGGCGGGACCCGTGCCCGACGGGACGCGCGCGTCCGGCGCGCCGCCTCCGGACGCGTCGCACCAGCCCAGCAGCGCGGCCCCCAGCGCGGACGCGCCGCCGCCCGCCGCGGGGTGGATCCACAGCTTCGCGAACCCGCGCGCGAGCAGCGTCCCGTTGGCGGCGCGATCCTGCGCGCCCGGGCCGGCCAGGCCGAGCGCCGCGGCGCCGGACTCCTCCAGCAGCAGCTCCGCCGCGGTGCCGGCGTCCCCTCCGGCGGGGCCGCTCCCGAGGATCTCCAGCCGCCCCTCGCGGCCCGCCACGCGGACGATCCGATCGCCCTCGAGCACGAGAACCGCCGTGTCGGGGAAGGGCGACGTGAAGCGGGCGGCGGCGGCCTCGGCCAGGGCCGTGTCGACGGCCCGCGCCGGCGGCGCACCGTCCAGCTCCGCGTGCAGCAGCTCGCGCAGCGTGGCGCGGCGGCCGAACAGGCGGCGCAGCCGATCGAAGGCGGAGCCGCCGCCCCGCGTTTCGGGGTACGCTTCCCCGCCCGGCCGCGCATCGAGGGGGCCGGCCACGAGGACGGCCTGGAGGTGCGCGGCCCCGATCTTGCCCGCGCGCAGGCAGTACGTGATGGCGTTCGCGGGGACACGCGCGTCCTCGGACCGGCCGGAGAGCGCGTCCTCGCGGACGGCGGCGACGACGCGTCCGTCCCGCACGAGGCAGGCGGCGGCCGGGCCGTGGAAGGCGGTGATGCCGAGTACGTCCATGGATCCTCCGCGGAGGGGCTGAAGGCTACCAGATCGGGCGCCGGGGGGAAGCCCCCGGAAACGCGCACGGGGACCGGGGATGATGAATTCGCACATACGGATCGGTGCATGGATCGCCCTGGCGGGGCTGGAGGCGCTGCTCGGCGGCTGCGCGGGCCCGCAATCCGTCGCGGCCCCGGCCGGCGTGGCGCTGCGTTTCCGGACGCAGGACCAGTTCACCATCGCCGGCGACCTGCACGTGCCGGCCGCGGCCACGTCCGACGCGCCCGCGCCGCTGGTAGTCCTCGGGCACGAGATGGACACGGATCGGCGGGCCTGGGATCCCCTGGTGCCGGTGCTGCTGGAGGCGGGGTACGCCGTCGCGGCGGTGGATCATCGCGGCTTCGGCGGGAGCCGGGCCGAGGCGGCAACCGCCGCGGAACTCTCGGACGAGGCGAAGGCGGGCCTCCGCTTCGACCTCCTCGGCGCCGTCGATGCGGCGGGAGCCGACCGCCGCGTCGACACGACCCGGGTGGCCATCGCGGGATCCGGGATCTCCGCATCCGCCGCGATCGGGTGCGCGGCCGCGCGGCCGTCCGTCCGGGCCGTCGTGCTCTTCGTGGGGCTGCTGGATCCGGACGCGCACGAGTACCTGCTCGAGCACCCCGATCTCCCGCTCCTGATGGTGGCCGCGTCCGGCGACGCGCGCGGCATGGCGCTGATGCGCCAGTACGCGGCTCGCTTCTCCGGCCCGGACCAGGTGTACCTGGAGATGCTGCCGCCCGGCGCGGGGGCGCGGGCGGACTGGCGCGGCTCCGGCGGGCTCGCGACGGACTCCGGCCTGCCGGAACTCCTGCGGTGGTTCCTCGAGCGCCACGTGCCGCCGCGCTAGCTGTCGTTTCCAGAGACGTTGTTCATCGGACGACCTCGAGCCTGGCCATGGGGGTGGTACGCCCCAGGCCATGATGGGGACGGCGGTGATTGTACTTCGGGAGATAGCGTTGGAGGGCGCGCGTGCGAGCGGCGGAGGTTGAGTAGGGCTTGGCGTAGGCCCACTCCCTGAGCAGCGTCTGGATGAACCGCTCGGCCTTGCCGTTCGTGCGGGGCGTGTACGGCCGGGTTCTCTGGTGGCGGACGCCGAGCTTGCCGCATGCCTCAGCGAAGTCCTTCGAGATGTAGGCTGATCCGTTGTCCGTCATGACGCGCTTGACCTTGACGCCCTGATCCCGATACCAAGCGACCGCGCGCTCGAGGAACGACGTAGCGCACGTGCCACGCTCGTTGGGGAGGATCTCGACGAACCCCACTCGGCTGGCGTCGTCGATGCACACGTGCGCGTACTCCCATCCGACTCCGCGACGACACTGGGTGCGATCGCCGTGGATCCGATGCCCGATCCCGTGGATCCGGCCCAGCTTCTTGATGTCGATGTGGAGCAGCTCCCCGGCGCGCTTCTTCTCGTAGCGACGCACCGGAGGCGCCGGGTCGAGCGCGCTGAGACGCCCCAGGCCAAGACGACTCAGCACGACTGCGACGGTCGAGACCGCGAGACGGAGCCGGTCGGCGATCCGCCAGGACGTCCAACGTCGCTTCCGAAGGCGGAGGATCTGCTGAACGACTCGCCGAGGGGTGGTCCGAGGCCGGCGCAGAGGCGTCGAGCTCCGGTCCAGCAGCCCGCGGCGGCCTTCTCGCCGATACCTGTCCAGCCACTTGTGGGCCGTCCGGGTGCTGATCCCCACGGCCTCGGCGGCCAGGACCACCGTCCAGCCCTCTCGCCGGACCCGCTGAACCAGAAGTGCCCTACTCGACGGCGTCGTCTTCGCGTTAGGATGGAGCTTCATTCGGGGTGCCTCCGGGAATGAGACTCTCGACAAGCCCCATTCTCTACGAGGTCCCCGAATGAACAACCTCCTTGGAAAGCACAGCTAGCTCCCGGCCTCGCCGCCCGATCCGGGAACGTCCTCCGCTTCCTCCCCGCCGCCGTCCAGCGCGGGCTCCTGCCCCGGCTCGTCCGCCGTCTCCTCCCCCGGTTCCTCCGCCGGCTCGTCGAACAGGTCCGGGGCCAGGAGGATCTCGAGCGAGCCGTGGATCGTGTCGAACAGCGGCTCGGGATCCGCGCCCTCCGGGGGCGTCTCGACCTGAAGCAGCACGTGCACCGCCGAGCGCACGAACGAGTACTGGTGCATCAGCACCGCGGCGGAGGCCTCGTTCGCCATGTCGAACCGGTACCGGTGCACGCGCACCAGGTCGCTGTCCGTCATCCGATCCTCCGACCCCAGGCGTTCGATCTGTCCCGTGGAGAGGAACTGCTCCTCGATCTCCGCGAGCACGACCTCGATGGGTCGATCCGGGTCCGGCGGCAGGAGGAGCAGCGACGCCACGCTCTGCTCGGATTCCATCAGGTACTCGCCTTCCGCGCCGGACACGGTCCAGCCCTCCGGCACCTCGAAGCGCACCTCGGCATCCTCGAACACGACGCCGGCGGCGACCAGCGTCGCAACGGCGAGCGGACCGGCGCACACCGCGATCATCTGCGTCCTCCTCCCGGGGTCGGCCGGCTCGAGCGCGCGATCCGCGCTATGTCGAGCCGGGACCGGAACGCGAAACGAGCACACCTTCGTCGAGCCGGAACGTGCCGTCCAGCGCCCAGGTCCACCGGAGCGCCACGTCGCGCCGGCCGATCTCCCGCAGCCGTCGCACGATGGCGGCCGCCGGCGAATCCCCGTACGCCTCGAGCAGCCGTTCCTCCGCGGCGCGGAGCACGTCGTCCTGCGCGCGCGCCCGCGCGAGATTCCACTCCAGGAAGATCGCCGCCGCCGCGGTGTCCTCGTCCGGATCGTGCGCGAGCGCGGCGCGCGCCGCCTCGCCGGCGCCGTCCGCGTCGCCCTGCGCCAGGCGCGCTTCCGCGCGCAGCAGGTAGCCCGGCGCGAAATCCGGATGCCGCTCCACCAGCCGGCCCGCGGACTCCTCCACCGCCGCGGCCTGCGTCCGCACGCGCTCCCGCACCAGGCAGTACGACCGGTACGCATCCAGCGGCAGGCGTCCCGCGGCCACGTCCTCGAGGCAGCGGATCTCCCGCTGCACCGTGAAGAACGGGCGCCGGCGCTTCGCGCACTCGCGGTAGTCGTCGAGCGCGCCGGAGGCGTCGCCGGAGAGGAACCGGGCCCACGCGCGCTGGTACCACGGGAACGGCCAGGCCGGCCGCAGCGCGACGGCGCGGTCGAACAGGCGGATCGCCTCGCGCAGTTCCCCGGCCGACGACGCGGCCACGCCGCGCTCGATCAGCAGCTTGCCCAGCACGTCCTCGTACGGAGTGCCGCGCGCGACCTGCGCCACCTCGTCGAACAGCGGGTCGTCGCTGCGGCGCTCCCCCTTGCGGGTCCGCACGTCGAGCAGGTTCAGAAGCGCGGCGGCGATGTTCGACGCCTCGCCGGCGCCCCGCGCCTTCGTCAGCGCCTGCTCGAACCACGCGTGCGCGTCGTCCCACCGCGCGGCGCGGGCCGCCACGCCCCCGCGCACGCCCAGCAGGGCGGCCACGCGCGCGGCGCTCCGCCCGGGATTCGCGCCCCGCGCCTCGTTCTCCTCCGCCAACCCCGCCGCCGCCGCCGCGTCCGCATCGTCCATCCGACCCTCCAGGAACGCGCGCCGCGCGGTCTCCAGGGGATCCGGGGCCGGGACCGGAGCCGGCACGGCGGGGACCGGGGACGCGGCCTCCAAGGGCGCGTCTCCGTCCCCCGCGGGGGCCGGAGCCTGCGCCGGCCGCCCGCGTAGCCTTCTCCACAGATCCCGAAGCATCGCGCCGCCTCCGTCCTCAATGTACCCCGGTGGTTCGCAGAATGTGCAACCCGGATCGAGGAGTCCTTCGAACTCGCCAAGTTTCAACGTGTTGCGCCACACGAGCCCAGGACAGCCAAGCGTCCCCGCACGCCTCCGGGCCCGTCCCGCGGACCGGGCGCATTCTCCGCACCACAAGGGTCAAGTCGAGAAGGGGGGGCGCCGAAGCGGGGGTACAGGGGGACTGACTTGGCACCGCCGACGCGACACACTCCCGAGACCCCGGTCGACGCGAACGCGCTCCCCCAGGCCGCGAACGATGCCCACGAGCAGAGTGACGCCGAGGATCGCCGGCGTCCGCGCCGCCGCCGGCGCCGCCGCGGGCGGCATCGGAAGCAACCGTCCGGCGTGCAACCGGGTCTCGCGATGGCGGCGGGCAGTGCGCCGGCGGCGCGCCCCGGGGCGGGGCGGGCGCCGGTGAACGGATCCGCCAGGGCGGCCGCCGACCCGGCGACTTCGGGCAGCGGGGCCTTCGACCGCGCGGCCTTCGACCGCGCGGCTCCCGAACGAACGGCCCCCGACCGAACGGCCCCCGACCGAACGGCCCCCGAACGTGCGGCCTCGGAACGAGCGGCCTCCGCGGCCCCCGCAAGACCGGCCTCCGGGGCGCCTGCGAAGCCGGCTTCCGGCGAACCGGCCGCGTCCCCCGTCGTCGCGCAGGATCCGCTGCGGCCGAGGACGGCGACGCCGCGCCCGCCCTCCGGCGTGCTGGGTGCGCCCGCGGGGGAAGACCTCGTCATCTTCCACCGGCGTGCGGCCGGCGGGTCGCGCTTCGTCCTCCGGGAATCGTTCGACTGATCCCGGGATCGACCGTCCCGTAATCGACGGATCCGGTGCCCCGGCGCCGTCAGTCCGCGCGGCCCGTGCCCAGCGCGATCCCCGGCAGCTTCTCCACCAGGGCCTGCGCCAGCATCTCGCGCTCGTCCGCGTCGACCCAGACCGCGAACCCGGCCTCCAGGCGCCGGCGGCACGCGCCTTCCTCGAGGAACGCGCCGAGCGCGGCCACGGCGGAGGCGGGGATGGGGTAGCGCGCGAGGATGCGGTCCGCGTCGCGGTCGCCGTCCCGCAGGTACGACAGCGCGAGGTAGTCCTCGAGCGAGCGCTCGTCGAGCGTGAAGTCCAGCGTCAGGTGGAAGCGGAACCGCTCCTGCGCGGCGTCCTGCAGGAACGCGGGGAGCAGGCCCTCCGGCGGGATCACGCGCAGCGCGAACCGCAGCGTGGCGATGGCGTCCGCGGGGTCGAAGCCGCCGGCGAGCGCACGGCGCACGGCGGCATGGGCCAGCGCCCCGCGCTGCGCGTCCGGGATCACGGCGTCCAGTTCCAGGGCGCGGACGTACAGAAGCTCGAAGTCGAAGGCGACGCCGTTCTCGAGCGCGCGCGTGAACCGGGGCAGCAGGGCCGCGAGCTGCCCGGGGTCCAGGTCGCTGCCCGGGAACG
Source organism: uncultured Gemmatimonadota bacterium (assembly GCA_964471155.1). GTDB lineage: Bacteria > ARS69 > ARS69 > ARS69 > ARS69 > CAYYFX01. The sequence goes on from CAYYFX010000008.1 coordinate 54,007, forward strand.
TGTGGAAGAGGAGCCAGTCGAGGTCCTCGCCGTCCGGCGCGGGGGACTGCCCGTTCCCCGAGGCCCCGAGGCGGGCGATGCGCTCCTCGATCTCCCCCTGGCGGTCATTCATGGGAGGGTCCTCCCGGCGCGTGCGCTCCGGCGCGCGGCATGGTAGCACGCGCGCCGGGGGTCCGGCCGGAAGATGCGCAGCGCCCGCACCCGGGACAAGGTCCCCGTGCAGGCGTCTCCGGGACGGCGTCTCAGTGCAGGAGGGTCAGCTTCTTCTCGCCGCGCTGCCGGCCGTCCACGAACAGCCGCGCGAAGTACGTGCCCGCGGCCACGCGCTGGGCCCGGTCGTCCCGGCCGTCCCAGCCGACGATGTGCGTGCCGCGCGGCAGGCGCCGGTCGAAGAGCTGGCGGACGCGCCGGCCCGAGACGTCGAACACCTCGATGCGCAGGTCCCGCGCCGGCGCGTCCAGCGTGAAGCGGAACGACGTGGCGTCCGCGAACGGGTTCGGGAACACGGACTCCAGCGAGCCCGGCGTGCGGACCGCCAGCGGCGTCTCCGGCGCGCCGACCGGCGTCCCCGTGGACTCCGGCCACGCGATCTGCTTCAGGAAGTCCACGAGGTTGTTCAGCTGCTGCGCGGTCAGGTGCGACGTGACCCCGTGCTGGTCCGACGGGTTGTGAACCGTGAACACGCTCAGGAGCGTGAGGTTGTCGAAGTTCTTGTGCAGGTACTGCGCCGTGTCCCAGATCCCGCACAGCGTGGGCGTGTCGAAGCCGTTCACGGCGTCCGGGTCCCCCGGATCCGCCGTGCCGACGTCGTGCTTGATGAACGGCAGGTCCAGCCGGCTGTCCGTGTACAGCGGCGGGATGTGGCAGTCCGCGCAGCCGACGATCGGGTCGTTGAAGATCGCCATGCCGCTGTCCGCCGATGCCGTCAGCGAGCCGTCCGGGTTCTGGAACGGCGTGCGCGTGCGCGGGAAGAGCGTGGCCATGAACTGCCCGATGTCGTCCAGGTCCTGGGAGAGCCCCTTGTTCGGCGCGCCCAGCGGCGGGTTCGCCGCGCCGCCGGTCAACCCCGCGCCGCCGGTGAACTCCAGGATGCCGAACTCGTGGTCGGCCATCTCGTCCTTGTCCCCGGTCCAGTCGTGCGCGCCGGTCAGCCCGATCCCGCGGATGTCCGGCGTGCCGCGCAGGTGCTTGCCGAACTGGGCCATGTCCCAGCGCCGCGCGTCCATCGTGCCCCAGACGTGGCAGGAGGCGCAGGCGCCGACGTCGTTGGCCGCGAGCGGCGGGGCCGACGAGAAGAACAGGCGCTTGCCGTTCAGCACGGCGGCCGTCAGCGGCTCCGGGCCCGCGGTGGACGGGACGGTGGCCAGCACGGCGAGCGTGCCGGTGGCGAACACGGTGACGTCCCGCGACAGCCAGTTCGCCACGTACGCCTGGTTCAGGGTCGGGCTCGTGGCGATCCCGATCGGCGCGCGCCCGGCATCCACCATCCCCACCTCGCTCGTCGCGAGGATGTTCGACGTCAGCACGGTGACATTGTCGCTGTGCAGGTTCGCCACGAACGCCCGCCCGGCCTTGAAGTCCACGGCGATCGGACCGCCCACGTCCGTGCCCGACTGGCTCATGTAATACGTCTGCGCCGCGTTGTGCGAGCCGACGTTGCCGTTCACGACCGACACCACGGCGTGGAAGATGTTCGACGGGGTGAGCGGCGTGCCCGAGAGCTGCCCGGCCGTCGTGTTGATCATGTTGTTCGGGATCCAGAGCAGCGTGTCGCCGGGCGCCGGCGCCAGCGTGATGTTCTGCACGGTGCTCGGGTAGCCGCCGTTGTTCGGATGGAACACCTGGTTCACGAGGATCTCCGACTTCGTGCCGGTGGACACGAAGTACTGGGTCACGCGCCCGAAGAACTCCGGCATGAGCAGGTGCGTGATCCAGGCGCGCGCGCCGTCGTTGCGCCACGCGATGCCGCGCGGCCGGCGGTACGTGGACAGCGTGCGCGTGACGCCGCGCGTGGCCGCGTCGATCTCGAAGAGCTGGTCGGAGCCGCTCGCCGTCACGAGCGCCGCGGTGCCGGCGGGATTGAAGGCGACGCCGTAGGTCTCGAAGCCGAGGTCGTCGATCGTGGTGATGACCGAGCGCGACGGGCCGTCGATGATGTACACGCGGTTCTCGGCCATGGACGTCACCCACACCTCGCCGTTCGAGGGGTGGATGTCCACCGTCCACGGCTCCGCGCCCACCGCGACCTCCGTGAGGAACGAGGACGACGCCCCGTTCGCGGAGAGCACGCCCACGGTGCCGTGGTCCGGGTTCACCACCCAGATCTCGGCTCCGTCCGGCGTGACGTCGATGGCGCTGGAGTGGGTGGACACGGCGCCGGCGATCCCGGGCGCGACGAGGGCGAGGGCGATGAGCGCGGCGACGGCGCGACGCGGCGGGCGAGCGGAGGGCACGTCGGAAGCCTCCCAGGCGGGCTGTCGGAACCGGGGGACGGAGCCCCGAGAGGATAGCACACGGGCTCGGGCCATTTCAGCCGGGGCGTGTCGTATCGGCGGCCCGGCCATGCTAAGGTGCGCGCCCCCGGGCCCGGCCCGGCGCCGTCCGGCGCCCTCCGCGGCCCGTCACGACCCCCTACGGAGCACCTCCCGATGAGCCGTTCGACGACGCATCCCGGCGCCGCCGCGAACCCGTCCCGTGCGGCCGGAGCCCGCCCGGCGCGGGCCTTCGCGGCCGCCAGCGCCACGTCCCCCCTGGCCCCGGCCACGATCGACCGCCGCGCGACCGGCCCGCGGGACGTGCGGATCGAGATCCTCTACTGCGGGGTCTGCCACTCGGACCTGCACCAGGTCCGCAACGAGTGGCAGAGCTTCAACCCCACCACCTACCCGTGCGTCCCCGGCCACGAGATCGTCGGGCGCGTGGTGGAGGTGGGCGGCGAGGTGCAGGACTTCCGGGAGGGGGACTTCGCGGCGGTCGGCTGCCTCGTCGACTCCTGCGGCTCGTGCCCGAGCTGTCGCGAAGGGCTGGAGCAGTACTGCGACGGGCCGGCCACGTTCACGTACAACGCGCCGGACCCGCACCTGGGCGGCATGACCTACGGCGGCTACTCCGAGTGCATCGTGGTGGACCGGTCGTTCGTGCTGCGCGTGCGCGACGCCTCGAACCTGGCCGGCGTGGCGCCGCTGCTGTGCGCGGGGATCACCACGTACTCGCCGCTGCGGCAGTGGAACGTCGGTCCGGGACGGAAGGTCGGGGTCGTGGGGCTCGGCGGGCTCGGGCACATGGGCGTGAAGCTGGCGCACGCGATGGGCGCGCACGTGGTGCTGTTCACCACGTCGCCGGGCAAGACGGCGGACGCGAAGCGCCTCGGCGCGCAGGACGTGGTGGTCTCCCGGAACGACGACGAGATGCGGCAGCACGCCGGCAGCTTCGACTTCATCCTCGACACGGTCTCGGCGAACCACGACCTGAACGCCTACATCCACCTGCTGAAACGCGACGGCACGATGTGCCTGGTGGGCGCGCCGGACGATCCCGCGCCGGTCGCCGGGATCGGTCTCGTGTTCCGGCGGCGGCGCCTGGCCGGCTCGCTCATCGGCGGCATCCGGGAGACGCAGGAGATGCTGGACTTCTGTGCCGAGCGCGGCATCACCGCGGACATCGAACTGATCCGCATGCAGCAGATCAACGAGGCGTACGAGCGCATGCTGAAAAGCGACGTGAAGTACCGCTTCGTGATCGACATGGCGTCCGTGAAGGGCGCCGCCTAGCGTTCCGCGGGCGCGGCGTCCGCGGCGGCCGGCGGGAGGTACTGCCGGTACGCCGCGGCCCGCTCCGGCCGGCCGGTCCGTATGGTCCCCGCCGTGGACGCGCACGCCTCGCCGATCCGGATGCCGCTCCCGATCCCTCGTTCGCCGTCCCGCGCCCCCGTGCGCGGCTCACCGGAGGATGCGCCGCGCCTCCTCCACCGCCCCGAAGAGCTGGTCGAACGACTCGACCACGAACAGGACCTCCTGGAACCGGTCGATCTCGAAGGGCTGGGCGAGGACCGCGTCCAGGTCGAACGGGCGGCGGTCGCAGTCCGGGCCCAGGGCGTTCGCGCAGTCCCCGTGCGACGAGATCAGCCCGCTGCCGTACGCCTTTACGCGGCCGTCCTCGCGGATGAGCCCGAACTCCACCGTGAACCAGAACAGGCGGGCGGCGCGCCGGACCGCCTCCTCGGTGCGGGCGGCGGCGGCGAGGCGGCCGAAGCCCTGCAGGAAGTCGGCGAAGGCGGGGTGCGCGTGCAGGGGCACGTGCCCGAAGACGTCGTGGAAGATGTCCGGCTCCGGAAGGTAGTCGAGCTGCGCCCGGGGCCGGATCGTGACCGTCGTGGGGAAGCGGCGCTCGGCCAGGGCGGCGAAGAACCGCGGCGCCGGCAGGAATCCCCTCACGGGGACGGCGGCCCAGCCCGTGCGCCGGCCGAGGCGCGCGTTCACGTCCGCGAGGTCCGGGACGCGATCCGGGCGGAGGCCGATGAGGTCCGCCCCTTCGAGAAAGAGGCGGCTGCCGTTCGCTCGGAGGTCGGCGAGGCGCCGGGCGCAGAGAAGCGCCCAGACCTCGTGGTCCTCGGGGGTGTAGTCGTTCCAGCGCTGCTGCGTTCGCCAGGGGTCCTCGACCGGCACGGTGCGTTCCATGATGACCTCCGTCAACGTTGCCGAGCGGGTGCAAAAAGAAAGCGGCCCGTGGGGATCCACGGGCCGCCGGGGAACAGGGGTTCGGTGCGTCTCAGACGCGCATCGGCCCCTCCGGACGGCCCTGACGGGTCGTGCCGCGATAGGAGGGGCGATAGGCGCGGGTGAGCGTCGACATGCGAGGAGTGTAGCAGAGGCGTGGCGCGGGGGGGGGGCGGGATCAGGACAGGGCGCGGGTCATCATGGGGGGCGTGCGCCCTCCCGTGGGGGCTCCGAGACCCTTGGGCGACTCGCCCGGTCCATGCGACACTGCCGTCCACATTTGCCGGCCGCCGCGCGTCCCGCTCGCCCCGGGTTGCGCGGGCGCGCCGTCCAGGGGGTGGCATGAACTCGGAGCAGAGGGACCGGATCGCGCAGTGGGTCTATGACACCCGCGCGGTCCTCGGACGGTTCCACGTCTGGCTGGAGGATGTCGAGGAACACTGGGTCACGGGACAGCCGGACGTGCGGGTCTCGTTCGTGGGGCCGTCCCTGGAGAAGTCGCTCATGGTGGCCACGGCCTTGACCTCGCTCGGCACGCGGCTGTTCGGGCGCTTCGGCGAAGGGAAGGGCCGGGACAAGGCGGAGATCAACCGCGTGAAGAAGGAGGCCGACGCCATCTCGGCCTACGCGCTGAGCGAGGCGCTGTGGTACCTCACGCGCAACCTGCCCGAGAACCACGCGGTCATGATCAGCCTGGGCGAGGGGCTCATGCCGAAGGCGGGCGAGACCCCGGAGATGGGCTCCAATCCGCTGCTCGGGTTCGGGCGGGTGTACGCGCGGCCCGAGGTCGCGCGGTTCGTGGACGCGCGCGTGCATCGCCTGCTGAACGAGTCCGGCTACGGCTGGGACGACTTCTGGGGAGACATGCACGAAGCCGGCATCACGATCTGGGGCGCGGCGGTGGACACGCTGGAGAACACGTCGCGCTTCGCGGCGGGCGCCGAGACCGGCCCCATGTGCGTGCTGCACCTCTTCGACCAGCCGCTCGCGGTGGCGCTGCCGTACGAAGGGTACATGGGTGCGCTCTGCCTGCCGGAGGCGGTGGTGCAGGCGGCGGAGCGCGAGTCCGTGCTGGCCAACTACCTCACGCCGCGCGCGCGCATCCTGGAGAGCATCCGCCGCGCGTACCCGGATATCGAGCCGGCGAACATCCACGTGTGGACGCTGGCCGGGCCGTCGCGGGTGAAGCGCCTCGGGGCGCTGTGGGACGAGTGGCGTGCGCTCGGCGTGCATGTGGTGGAGGACGGCTGGCCCTTGCCGTCGGGCATGGGCGCGTTCACGGACTCCGGCACGTACGCGCCCACGTACCTCGTGGGCCCGTACGAGAACGGGGACGGCGCGCGGCATCTCCTGATCTGCGACGGCTACGCGGCGTCCGCGGAGGCCATCCAGGCGGCCAGCCTCGATCCCGTCCTCGGGCTGCGCACGTCCATGCAGGTCTTCTCGCCGAGGTTCGAGTGCGCGTTCGACCGCGAGGGGAAGCTGATGCAGCTCGACCCGCATGCGGACGACTTCCGCGCGAAGCTGGGTGCCTTGCTCGGCCGGGACGCCGGCGATGCCGACGAGGCGTCGTACCGCCATGCCATCGAGCACGCGCGCGCGGCCGGGATGCCGCTCGACAAGCCGGTGCTGACGGTGGACGACCTGTTCCCCCGGAAGCGCTGGCGCGTGCTTGCGCTCAGCGCCGCGATGCTGCCGGATCCCTACACCGGCATGCCGGGCGTCGAGGATCTCGGCGGGAACACGTACCGGGTGACCGTGCGCGCCGCCACCCGCGACCGGCTGCGCGAGGTGCGCCTCACGTTCCGGCTCGGCGAGACGCTGGAGCAGTCCCGCCGGGTCTTCTCGCCGCTCCTGGACCGGTTCCACGCGGGGGAGTGCTACCGCACGCGCCCGGTGAAGATCTCCGACTCGGGCCGCATCCGCAACGAGCTGCAGACGTGGTGCTCCGAGGCGCTGGAGCACTTCGGGGACAACGGCATGCGCGTCCGCCTGGACGACGTGGAGGACGCCGTGCTCTCCCCGGAGAAGAAGGCGTTCGTGCGCGAGGTCCTGCTCTGGTACAAGGCGAACCACCCGCTGTGGTTCCGCTGGCTGGAAGTGGTCTGACGCGGGAGCTCGCGGACGGCGGGCTGGCCTCCGGGCGTCGGGCCGCGCGCCGCGGGGGCGAGACGGGGTAGACTGCCGCCGCTTGCGGGTCCCTGATTGCCCTATTCCCTGCACTTCCTCGCGGGAGCGGCGCGATGTTCACGGATTTCTTCGTGTTCTTCAGCGGTGTCCAGGGCGGCGGCATCTGGGGGGGCGACGGCGCGGTCGACCGGGCGCGCGGCGGACTTCCGCTCAAGGAGTCCGACGTTCCGGTCTTCACGCCGCGGCCGAACGCCGAACTGAAGCGCCTCGGGTGGTTCGGATCCGTGGCCAACGCCCGGGGCATCGACGCGGCGTTCCACGCGATCGCCTTGGCATCCGGCTATGAGCCCGGATCGTCGCGGCTCGTCATGTACGGGCACAGCGCCGGCGCGGCGAACCTGCTGGTCCTCTGCCGCCGCTTCGACCATCACAACGCCGCGTCGCAGGGCAACCGGCAAGTCACCGTGGACTTCCTCGTCACCGTGGACGCCGCGCTGCAGGAGAAGACGGACACGATCGACCGCACCGTCGGGCGCTGCGTGAAGCGCAACCTGAACTTCTGGCAGGACAGCAGCATCGTCGCGCAGGCGCTCAAGTGGTCCCGCGGCGGGCCGAACCGCGGCGAGTGCAACCCCGACAACCGGCACCTGAAGGGGGAGTGGAAGCTGGACGGAGATCGAGTGCAGGTGGACCACGCGAACATCGACCGCATCTGCTGGCCCGAGTGCCAGCACTCCATCCAGAAGGTGCTCAAGGCGCCCTGAGGCGGAACGGTTGGGGGTTTTGCCGGTTTCCGGTTCGAGGCGATCCCGGGCATGGGATGCCCCGTGTCGACCCCAATCCGGCAACCGATTCCGTTGTCGGCAATGACCCCCGGCAGCCTGTAGAACGATGAATATTTATTGACTACCGATATATCCAGGCCCTACTCTGCCCAGTGTCGATGCTACCGAGGAGGGTGGTCATGAACCGGGGTCCGAGTGTCTTCCTGAGGGTGGTGGTCGTGCTCCTCGGGATCGGCGCGCTCGCGTTCCTGCTCTGGGAACCGCGCGTCGAGGGAAGGAACGCGAACGCCACGTTCTTCGAGATCTACTTCAAGGATCCCTTCCTGGCCTTCGTCTATCTCGGATCCGTCCCGTTCTTCGTGGGGCTGTACCACGCGTTCAAGGTGCTGGGGTATGCCGGCCGGAGCGGGGCGTTCTCGCCGGCGGCCGTGAGATCCCTGCGGATCATCAAGGTCTGCGCCATCGTGCTCGTCGGCTTCGTCGCGGTCGCGGAAGTCATCATCCTGATGACCCCCGATGATGATCGCGCGGGCGGTGTGGTCATGGGCATCTTCATCGCCTTCGCCTCGATCGTGGTCGCCACCGCGGCGGCCGTCCTGGAGCGGACCCTGCAGAACGCCGTGGACATGAAGTCCGAGCACGACCTGACGGTGTGAGGGTGCACCCGTGCCCATGATCATCAACCTCGACGTGATGCTGGCCCGGCGGAAGATGTCCCTGACCGAGCTGTCGAAGGAGGTCGGCATCACGATGGCGAATCTCTCCATCCTGAAGACCGGCAAGGCGAGGGCGGTCCGGTTCTCCACGCTCGAGGCGATCTGCAAGGCGCTGGATTGCCAGCCGGGAGACATCCTGGAGTACCGTCCCGACTAGCGCGCTCCCGGGGGAGGGCGTCGCTGCGTCGAACGTCGCGGCCCGCCTCAGCGCGCGCGGTCCAGTCCGGGCTCGAAACTGGAGACTATTCGGAGACGGTCGATTTAAGCCCACTCAACACCCCCGCCGCCACACGCACAAAGGCCCGCAACTCAAAGAGTTACGGGCCTTCTCGGTTGTACGCCCAGCATGGGCGCTGGCTTGGAGGTGGAAGTCCTCCCGGGAGCAGGTCACGGCGACCGAAGGGAACCGCAGAGCGTCGGACCGCGAGGCCGGCGTGAAGGAAGCGGGGAACGAAGCTGTCAACGCCGCGTGAGCGTGTCCCCAGAACGCCGCGCAGGAAGTCCCCT
>CAYYFX010000009.1:0-42416 GCA_964471155.1 uncultured Gemmatimonadota bacterium
GGCACCCCATCATGCCCGCCGTGCTCATCATCGAGGCCATGGCGCAGACCGGCGGCGTGCTCCTCCTGCAGACGGTCGAGCGCCCGGAGACGAAGCTCATGTACTTCCTCGGCATCGACAACGCGAAGTTCCGCAAGCCGGTCCGCCCGGGGGACACCGTGCGGTTCGAGTTGAAGCTCCTGAAGCTGCGCGCCGGGTTCTGCCGGATGCGGGGCGAGGCCTTCGTCGACGACGACCTCGTCGCCGAGGCGGATCTCCTCTCGAAGGTCGTCGACCGCACCGGGAGTTGATCATGGTCGATTCGCCGGCCGTTTCCGCGCTTCGCCACCCGCGCATCCACGACACGGCCATCGTGCACCCCGGAGCCCGCCTCGCCGGCGACGTCGTCGTCGGACCGTACTGCCTCGTCGGGGACGAGGTGGAGCTCGGGCCCGGCTGCCGGCTGGAGTCCCACGTCCGCCTGGACGGGCCGCTCGTGTGCGGGCCGAGGAACGTCTTCCACCACGGCGCCGCGATCGGCGCCGCGCCGCAGGACCTGAAGTACGCCGGGGAGCGGACCGGCGTGCGCATCGGGGCGGGCAACACGTTCCGGGAGTACGTCACGGTGAACCGCGCCACCGCGGAGGGATCGGACACCGTGATCGGGAGCGGCTGCCTCCTCATGGCGTACGTGCACGTCGCCCACGATTGCGTGCTGCACGACGGCGTGATCCTGGCGAACTCCGTGAACCTGGCCGGCCACGTGGAGGTGGAGGAGCGGGCCATCGTGGGCGGCGTGACCCCGGTGCACCAGTTCGTGCGCCTCGGCGCCTACTCCATCGTGGGCGGCGGCTCGCGGGTGCCGAAGGACATGCCGCCGTACATGAAGTCCGCGGGCAATCCGCTGCGCGTGGTGGGGCCGAACTCGATCGGCCTGGAGCGGAACGGGTTCAGCCGCGAGGCCCGGCGCACGGTGAAGGAGGCGTACCGCACGCTGTACCGCTCCGGGCTGAACGTGAGCCAGGCGTGCGCGCGGCTGCGCGAGCAGTACCCGGACTCCCCCGAGGTGGCGCGTCTCCTGGACTTCGTCGCCCGCTCGCACCGCGGCATCGTGCGCTAGGGTCCGGCGGTGGCGCCCCTCCGACTCGGCGTCCTCGGCCTCGGCCGCATGGGGCTGCACCACGTGCGCTGCGCGAAGCAGGCGGCCGGCGTGGAGCTCGCCGTCGCGGGGGACGTGAACCCCGCCCGCAGGGACGCCCTGCCCGACGGCGTTCCGTTCACCGTCTCCGTCCCGGAGTTGCTGGAACGGTGCGATGCGGTCGTGCTGGCCGTGCCCACCGACCGGCACGCCGCGCTCGGCCTCGAGGTCCTGCGCGCCGGGCGCCACCTGCTCGTGGAGAAGCCGCTCGCGGCGTCGGAGGAGGACTGCGACGCGCTGGGGCGGGCCGCCGCGACGGCCGGGCGCGTGCTGCGGGTGGGCCACGTCGAACGGATGAACGGCGCGTGGCTCGGCGTGCTCCCGCGCATCCGCGCCCCGCGCTTCGCCGAGGGCCACCGTCTCGCCTCCTTCGATCCGCGCGGCACGGAGGTCGACGTGATCCTGGACCTCATGATCCACGACCTGGATCTCGTGCTGCAGATGTTCGGCGTCGAGCCGCTCCGCGTGGAGGCGGTGGGCGTGCCGGTGCTCACGGACCGGGTGGACATCGCCAACGTGCGCCTGGAGTTCCCCGGCGGCGCGCTCGTGGGACTGACCGCGAGCCGCGTGAGCCGGGATCCGGTGCGGAAGCTGCGCGTCTTCCAGGCGGACGCGTACTTCTCGGTGGACTTCAAGGCCGGCGAGGCCGAGGTGCTCTCGCGCACGCCGGGCGCGGCCCCCGGCGTCGCGCGGCACGTGCTGCGCGGTCCCGAGGGACACAACCCGCTCGTGCGCGAGATCGAGGGGTTCGCGGCCGCCGTGCGCGGCGAGCCGAGCGACGTGCCCGACGCGGCCGCGGCGGCGCGGGCCGTGCGCCTCGCCGGCCGCGTGCGTGCGGCCATCGAGGAGCGGCGCGCGCTCTGGACGCGCGCGAGCGCCGAGGCGGCCCCATGGGGCGACGCACCGTCCTCCTCCTGACCGGCGAGCCCTCCGGAGACGCCGCCGCCGCGCGACTGGCCGCCGCGCTCCGGCGGCGGCGCCCGGACCTGCGCATCCGCGCCGTCGGCGGGCGAAGGCTGGCCGCGGCCGGCGCGGAGATCGTGCAGGACATCGCCGCGCTGTCCGCGATGGGCTTCGCCGAGGTGCTGCGGCACCTCCCGCGGCTCGCCGCGCTCGAGGCGCGGCTGGCGCGGCTGCTCGACGCGGAGCGGCCCGACGTCGTCGTTCCCGTGGACTACCCCGGATTCAACCTCCGGATCGCCCGCCGGGCGAAGGACCGGGGCATCCCGGTGGCGTACTACATCGGGCCGCAGATCTGGGCCTGGGGCGCGGGCCGGCTGCCGCGCATCGCGCGGGCGGTGGACGTCATGCTCGTGGCCTTCGGGTTCGAGGTGCCGTGGTACGAGCGTGCCGGGATCCCGGTGCGGTTCGTGGGCCACCCGCTCGCCGACACCGTCGCCGCGCTGCCGTCGCGGGAGGCGGCGCGCGCGGAGTTCGGTGCGCCGGACGGCGCGCCGCTGCTGGGGCTGCTCGCGGGCAGCCGCACGCAGGAGGTGCGGCGGATCCTCCCGGCGATGGTGGAGACGGCGCGGCGGCTCGCGCGCACGCGGCCGGAGCTGCGCGTGCTCGCCAGCGTCGCGCCGGACGTGCCGCGCGCGGAGTACGCGGCCGTCCTGGGACCGGCGGGCGCGGGCGACGTCGTCCTCACGGAACGGCCGCTCCCCGCGATCGCGGCGGCCGCCGATGCGCTCCTCGTCACCTCCGGAACGGCCACGCTGGAGGCGGCGCTGGCGGGCACGCCCCTCGCGGTCCTGTACCGCACCTCGGCGCTCACGTGGTTCGTCGGCAAGCGCCTGGTGAGGATCCCGAGGATCGCCCTGGCGAACATCGTGGCGGGGGAGGACGTGGCGCCGGAGTTCCTGCAGGACGGGATCGATCCGACCGCCATCGCGGCGTGGGCCGCGGGCGTGCTGGACGACCCCGCGCGCCGCGCGTCCGCGCGGGAGCGCCTGCTCGGACTGCGGGAGAAGCTCGGTCCCCCGGGCGCCGCCGACCGGGCGGCGGAAGCCGTGCTCGCGGCGATGGAGCGGGGCACGTGAGGGCGACGTCGCGCGCGGGCGGCGCGTTGACGGGCGTCGCGCGCACGGCCGGACCCGCGCTGGTGCGTGCGCTGGGCGCCACGTGGCGGATCCGCTTCGCCGGCCGGGACGGCGTGGACGCGGCGCGCCGCGCGCACGGCCCGGTCCTGTACGTGACCCGGCACGGGTTGCTGCTGCCGGCGGCGTACGCGCATCGCGACCGGCGCATCCAGGTCCTCGTCAGCGAGAGCCGCGACGGCGAGACCATCGCGCGGGTGATCGGGGCGCTCGGCTTCGGCACGGTGCGCGGCTCCAGCACGCGCGGCGGCGCGCGCGCCGTCGTGGAGATGGCCGCGCGGGGTCGCGCCGGCTTCGATCTCGCGATCACGCCGGACGGGCCGCGCGGGCCGCGGGGCAGCGCGGCGCCCGGGACGGCCGTCGTCGCGGCGCGCTCGGATCTTCCCGTGGTCGCCATCGGCGTGGGCGCCTCCCGCGCATGGCGCGCGCGCTCCTGGGATCGCTTCCTGGTTCCGAAGCCCTTCGCGACGGTGTGGATCGTGTACGGACCGCCCCTGCGGTTCTCGCGTGCGGAGGTGGCCGAGCCCGGCGGCGGCGCCGAGCGGATCGTCGCGGCGATGCGGGACGCGGAAGCCGAGGCCCGCGCGTACGCGGAGGGCGATCGGCCCGCACCCCCGGGCCACCGGGTGCCCGCGTGAGCTGGCTCGGCGCGTGGCGCGCGCTCGGCTCGGTCGCGGCGGCATCCGGACTCCCGGCGCTCCTCGAGCGCGACCCCCGCGCGCGCGCGGAGCGGCTCGGCGCCGTGCCCGACGGCGCGGGCCGCGCGCCGCTCTGGGTCCACGCCGCGTCGGTCGGCGAGACGGCGGCGGCGGGCGCGCTGCTCGCGGCGGTGCGCGCGCGGGCGCCGCGCGCGGTGGCGCTCTCCGTGACGACGCGCACGGGACGGGAGCGCGCCCGCGCGCTCGCCCCCGACCTGGGCCCGTTCCACCCGCCGCTGGACGCGCCGGGGCCGGTGCGGCGCGCGCTCGCGCGCCTTGCGCCGTCCGCGTTCGTGGCGCTCGAGACGGAGCTGTGGCCGACCCTGCTGGACGAGCTGTCGCGCCGCGGCGTCCCGTGGGGCGTCGCGTCGGGGCGGCTGTCCGACCGCGGTTTCGCGCGCAAACGCCGCGTGCGCGGGCTGTACGCCGCGGTGCTCGCGCGCGTGACCGCGATCGGCGCGCGCACGGAGGCGGACGCGGAGCGCTTCGTCGCGCTCGGGGCGCCGGCCGGGCGCGTGGCGGTCACCGGCGACCTGAAGGAGGACCGCGCGGTCGCGCCGTGGACGCCGCCGCCGGACGGTCCCCCCGCATGGATCGCGGCGTGCACCCGGCCGGGCGAGGAGGAGATCGTGCTCGCCGCCACCGCCGTGCTGCGCGCGCGGGTCCCGGACGGCCGGCTCATCCTCGCGCCCCGGCACCCGGAGCGGTTCGAGGAGGCGGCCCGACTGGCCGAGCGCACCGGCTGGACCCCGCAACGCTGGGTCGAGCGGGACGAGCCGGCGCCGGAGGGCTGGTCGCTGCTCCTCGTGGATCGCATGGGGGTCCTGGACGAGGCCTACCGGCGCGCCCGCGTGGCGTTCGTGGGCGGATCGCTCGTCCCGTTGGGAGGCCACAGTCCGTGGGAGGCGGCGGGCGCCGGACGCGCGGTCATCACGGGTCCGCACGTGACCGCGTGCGCCGGGGCCGTCGCGGCGCTGCAGGCGGCCGGCGCGGCCACGACCGCGGCGGACGCGGCGGCGCTCGCCGACGCGGTCGAGCCGTTCCTGCGCGACGCCGGCCGCGCGACGCGCGGCGGCCGATCCGCGCACGCCGTGCTGGCGGCGCGCGCCGGCGCCGGCGAGGCGACGGTGGCGCACTTCCGCGCCCGGGGACTGCTGGCATGAGCCATCCCGTGCGTGACCGGCGGGGCCTCGCCCGGCTGCCCAGGTCCACGGACGCGGGCGCCCCGCGCGTGCTGGCCGCCGCGCTGTACGGGGCGGGCGTGCGCCTGATCGCGGCCGCGTGGGACGCGGGCTGGCGGCGTCCGCGTCACGCGGCGCGTCCCGTCGTGTCCGTCGGGGCGCTCACGGCCGGCGGGGCCGGGAAGACGCCGATCGTGCGCTGGCTCGCCGCGGCGCTGCACGACGCCGGGGATGCGCCGGCGGTGCTCTCGCGCGGCTACGGCGCGAAGGGCGGCGGCGCGCCGCGGGTGGTGGACCCCGCCCGCGGGGACGCCGGACGCGACGGGGACGAGCCCATGCTGCTCGCACGCTCGCTGCCGGGGGTGCCCGTCGTGTCGGGCGCGGACCGCGTGCGCGGCGCCGCGCTGGCCGTCGCGCGCGGCGCCCGCGTCCTCCTCCTGGACGACGGCTTCCAGCACCGCAAGCTGCACCGCGACTTCGACCTGGTGCTGTGGGACCTCCGCGCCGCGCGCGCGAACGGCGCGCTGCTTCCCGCGGGCCCGCTGCGAGAGCCGCTGCGCGCGCTGCGCCGCGCGGACGTCGTGTTGTCGATCGATCGCGGCGACGGTCCGCCGCCGGATCCGCCGGACGCGTCGGCCACCGCGACCGGACGCCTGGTCACGGTCTGCCGGCAGGAGCTGCGCGCCGGCGCCGCGGTGCACGCCGTCTCCGGGATCGCGGACCCGGAGTCCTTCGAGCGCGGCATCGTAGCCGCGGGCTTCGCCCTGACCGGAGCGACGCGCTTCCGGGATCATCACCCCTTCACCGCGGAGGAGATCCGCGACGCCGCCGCGCGCGCCGCGGCGGAAGGCGCCGACGTCCTCGCGACGACGGCGAAGGACCGCATGCGCTGGCCGCGCGGTCCCGGCGAGGTGCCGGCCCCGTGCGTCTTCGATCTGGACGTCCGGGTCGATCGGGGCGAGCTTCTGGTCGAGCGGATCCGGGCGGCCTGCCGGGGAGCCGAACGATGAAGACGATGGAGTGCACGACCCTGGTCGTCGGCAGCGGGATCGCCGGGCTCACGTTCGCCCTCAAGGCGGCGCGCTGGGGTCCGGTGATCCTCCTCACGAAGAAGAACCGCGCGGACTCCAGCACGAACTGGGCGCAGGGCGGCGTGGCCTCCGTGATGGGCTCGGACGACGAGTACGCCCTGCACGTGCAGGATACGCTCGTGTCGGGCGCCGGCCTGTGCCGGCGGGACGCGGTGGAGACGATGGTGCGCGAGGGCCCCGCGCTGGTGCGCGAGCTGATCGACCACGGCGCCGGCTTCACCTTCAGCGCCCCGGGGCAGCTGGACCTCGGGCGCGAGGGCGGGCACAGCCGGCGCCGGATCGTGCACGCCGCGGACCTCACCGGCCGCGAGATCGAGCGCACGCTGCTCGCCGCGGTGGAGGCCCGCAGGGACGTCACGTTGCTCGAGAACCATCTCACGCTGGATCTCTGGGTGGGCGAGGGACCCGACGGGAAGCGTCGCTGCCACGGCGCGCTCTGGCTGGATCCGCGCACCGGCGAGACCGGCGCGGTGCACGCGCGCCACACGCTGCTCGCCACCGGCGGCTGCGGCAAGGTCTACCTGTACACGACGAACCCCGACATCGCGACGGCGGACGGCGTGGCGATGGCCGCGCGCGCCGGCTGCTCCATCGCGAACCTCGAGTTCGTGCAGTTCCACCCCACGTGCCTGTACCACCCGGAGGCGAAGTCGTTCCTGATCTCGGAGGCGGTGCGCGGCGAGGGCGCGATCCTGCGCAACCTCGCGGGCGAGGACTTCATGCGGGGCCGCCATGCGCTCGGATCGCTGGCCACGCGCGACATCGTGGCGCGCGAGATCGACCGCGAGATGAAGAGTCGCGGCGACAAGTACGTGCACCTCGACGTGTCGTCCATCGGCGCCGCGCGGTTCGCGAAGCGGTTCCCGGCCATCTCCGGCCGGCTCCGCGAGTTCGGCATCCGTCCCGGCGTGGACCCCATCCCGGTGGTTCCCGCCGCGCACTACATGTGCGGGGGCGTGGCCGTGGATGTGGACGGCGCGACGGAGATCGCCGGGCTGTCCGCGGCCGGCGAGGTGGCGTGCACGGGCGTGCACGGCGCGAACCGCCTGGCGTCCAACTCCCTGCTGGAGGCGCTCGTCACGGCGGACCGCGCGGCGCGGCGGGAGCCTCCGCCGGCGGTCCCCCCGCCCCCGCTGCCGGCGGGGCCGGGCGCGTCGCCTCCGGCGGCGGACGCGGGCGTGATCCAGGACCACGAGTGGGACCGCGTGCGCCGGATCCTGTGGGACTACGTGGGGTTGGTCCGATCGGTCGACCGCCTGGACCGGGCGGTGCAGCGCTTGACCGAGTCTGCCCGCTGGGCGGAGGACCTGTACCGGACGATGCGGCCCTCCGCCGACCTGGCGGAGCTGCGCAATATCGCCCTCGTGGGGCGGCTCCTGGCCCGGTCGGCCCGGCACCGGGAGGAGAGCCGAGGCCTGCACTTCCTGGTCGAGCGCCCGGAGGCGGACCCGGTGCCCCGGGAGACGTGGATCGTGCCGGACGCGGGGGATTTTCGGCTGGAATCGCGCGATCTCGGGGGTTCTGCTTGATTCCTGTCACGCTTGGCCCGATAACGGGGACATGAGCCGGACCGCGCGGTTCCGGCGGCTCGTGGAGGAACGTCGACGGTGATCCCGGTCTCCCCGGACGAGGCGCGGCTGCTCGCGCTCGCGGATCGCCCGCCGCGGTTCGCGGTGGGCGCCTACGAGTTCACGCGGGAGGCCGTGTCGTACGCCAGCCACGTCGTCTTCGCGACGGGCACCCATGTCTCCGGCCCGGAGCTGCTGGAGGCGATCCGCCGGCTGGCCCGTGAGCGCTTCGGCGCCATGGCGCGGGACGTGCTGGACGCCTGGGGCGTGCACCGCACGGAGGACTTCGGCGAGATCGTCTTCCGTCTCGTCGAGACCGGCTTCCTGAGCAAGACGGAGGACGACCACCCGGAGGACTTCCGCGCGGTGTACTCGTTCGACGAGGCGTTCGCGCCGGAGGCGTACTGGCGGGAGCGGCTCGGCGGCCCGGACGACGAGCGTCCGCGCCCTTCCCGCCGCGCCGCCTCCCCGGAGTCGAGTCGTCCATGAGGAGCCCGCGGGACGCTGCGGCGGCGCGAATCGATCGCTGGCTGCGCGCGCTGGATCCCTTGGCGCTGCACGCCGGGGAGACCCTGCTCGGCCGGCGGGGGCCCGGCGCCTCGCTCAGCTTCGGCGAGTCCCTGGAGCACACGCGCGACATCCTGCTGGTCGGGGCCCGGGACCTGGTGGACCTGCTGGCCATCGTGCCGGCGGCCCGCGCGCTCCGCCGGCGCTTCCGGCTCGCGCGCGTCCACGTGGTGGCCACGCCGCGCTGCGCCGCGGTGCTGGCCGGCCGGTCCGAGGTGTCGGGCGTGGTTCCCTGGCCCGAGCGACCGATCCTCTCGCGCGAGTACCTCGACACGGTGCGCTCGTTGCGCCGGCTGGCCTGCGATGTCGCGGTGGCGACGGACGGCGGCGACGAGCGGCGCGGGCGGCTCCTCGCGGCGCTGTCCGGGGCCAAGCTGAGGGTCGGCGTGCACCCCGACGCGCGGGACCCGGCGTTGAACCTGGTCGTGACGGCCTCGAGAGCCCCCGGCTACCGCCCGGCGCGGAGCCTGGAGTTCCTGTCGTTCCTCGGGATCCCGCGCGAGGACCTGGCCCCGGGCTGGGAGGTGTCCGCGGCGGATCGGCAGTACGCCGCGCGGCTGCTGGAGCTGCGCCGGCGCGGGCGGGAGGGCTGGTTCCTGGCCGTGGATCCCGGGCGCGGGCTGGGCGGGGTCCGGCCGTCGCCCGAGAAGCTGGCCTGGCTCGTGGACCGGCTGGTGGCGATGCGGGGGGCGGTGCCCATCCTGTTGACCGGCGACCCGGACGATCCCGCGGTCGGTGACTTCAAGAAACACTTGAAGACCCCGCCCTTAGAGGTTTCCCTCCGGGGACTTCGAGATGTCTACTCCTTCGCCTGCGGCTGCGACCTGTTCCTCTCGGGGAACACCGAGCTCCTGCACTTCGCGGTCTCGCTGGACATCCCGGCCCTGTCCATCCTGGCACCGGACGAAGCGGAGTGCTGGGTTCCCCCGGACGCGCCGTTCCGGCGGGCGCTCCGGTTCAAGCCGGGCGAGCGGGTGCGCGAGGCCGAGTTCCTCCGGCTGGCGGACGCCGTGCGGCGGGCGGGAGCGGAGCGCGGCCGGACCGCCGCAGCGCGGTCGACGGCGCCCGCCGGGGAGGCCGCCCGGTCCACGGAGTCCCGCCGGGGAAGCTGATTTCCCGGCCCCGGCCTTTCCGGTACTCTTCCCGGCCATGTTCTCGAAGCCCACGATCCGCCTCCTGGGGCGGGTGCTCCGGCACCGCCGCGTCCTCGGCCTGACCCTGGCCTTCACGGCACTGTACGCGGCCGTTTCCGGGGTCTCCCTGGGGATGATCCTGCCGTTCGTGGACTTCCTGTTCGGCGGGGGCGCGCCGTCCGCGCCGCCGCCGCTCCCGGCCGGCGCGGATGTCCTGGAACGGCTCCGGCACGACCTCCAGGTGCAGGCCACCGCGACCTTCTACGCCGGGGACCCGCGGGAGGTCCTGCGCCGGATCTGCCTCCTCCTGGTCGGCGCCTTCGCGGTGAAGGGGATCTTCGGGTTCCTCCTGTCCGCCGCCTCCGTGACCCTGGAGGAGCGGGTGCTCAAGGACCTCCGGGACGACCTCTTCGCGCACCTCTCCGGCCTCTCCATGGGGTGGTTCGCGAAGCGCCGCTCCGGCGAGCTGCTGTCGCGCGCCACGAACGACGTGGACGTCGTGCGCAAGGCCATCTCCTCCCTGTACCGCACGTTCCCGCGGGACGCGCTGCTGATCGTCGTCTACCTGGCCGTCGTCGTCGTGGCGAGCTGGCGGCTCGCGCTCCTGTGCTTCGTGGTGTTCCCCGGGCTCGCCGTGCTTGTGGGCATCATCGGACGGCGCATCCGGAAGCATGCCTCGCGCGCGCAGGCCCGCATGGGCGACCTCGCGAGCGTGTTCCAGGAGTCCATCGGCGGCATCCGGGTGGTCAAGGCGTTCACCGGGGAAGCCCACGCGATCCGCCGCTTCCGGGCCGCCACGGAGAGCTACCTGCGCTCGGCGGTCCGGCTGCGGCGCGTCGCCTCGCTGGCCAGCCCGGCCGCCGAGATGGCGGGCGCGGTGGGAGCGGGCCTCGTGCTGTGGGCGGGCGGCAACCAGGTACTGGACGGCACCGGGCTCACCGCCACCTGGTTCGTCGTCTTCCTCGCCGCCACCGTCTCGCTGATGCAGCCGGTGCGCTCGCTCACGCAGATGCACACGCACCTCCGCGAAGGCGACGCCGCGGCCCAGCGCATCTTCGAGATCCTGGACACGCCGCCGCGGATCCGCAGCCGGCCGGGCGCGGCGCGGATCGAGACGCTGGCGCGCGGCATCCGCTTCGAGAACGTCTCGTTCGCGCACGACCCCGACGTGCCGGTCATCCGCGACGTGGACCTGGAGGTGCGGCGCGGCGAGGTCGTGGCGCTCGTGGGCCCCAGCGGCGCGGGGAAGTCCACGCTCGTGGACATGATCCCGCGGTTCCACGACCCGGATACCGGCCGGGTCACGCTGGACGGCGTGGACCTGCGGGATCTGGACGTCGCGAGCGTTCGCCGGCTGCTGGGCGTCGTGACCCAGGACACGATCCTGTTCCACGACACGATCCGCGCGAACATCGCGTTCGGCGACCCCGCCCCGGACGCGGCGCGGGTGGAGGCGGCCGCGCGCACGGCGAACGCGGACGAGTTCATCCGGAGCCTGCCCGAAGGGTACGAGACGGTCGTCGGCGACCGCGGCGTGCGGCTGTCCGGGGGCGAGCGGCAGCGCGTCGCGATCGCGCGCGCGGTGTACCGGGACCCCCAGATCCTGCTGTTCGACGAGGCCACGTCGTCCCTGGACGGGGAGTCCGAGGCGAAGGTGCAGGAGGCCATCGACCGGCTCATGCGCGGTCGCACGGCGGTGGTCATCGCGCACCGGCTGTCCACGATCCGCGACGCGGACCGCATCGTCGTGCTGGACGGCGGACGCATCGTGGAGACCGGCACCCACGACGAGCTGCGCCGGCGCGGCGGGCTGTACGCGCGGTTGAGCGAGCGGCAGTTCGCGGCGCACCACCCCGACCCGGCGGCGGCGTGAGCGGGGAGCGCGCCATCCTCGTGGCGCGGCTCTCGGCGCTGGGGGACGTGGTGCTCGCGTCCGCGGTGGCCCAGGCGATCGCGGAGCGGACGGCGCCCCCGGAGTTCCTCGCCGCGGATCCGCACCACCGGATCCTGGAGCGCGTGCCCGGGATCGCCCGG
Source organism: uncultured Gemmatimonadota bacterium (assembly GCA_964471155.1). Classification (GTDB taxonomy): domain Bacteria; phylum ARS69; class ARS69; order ARS69; family ARS69; genus CAYYFX01. The sequence goes on from CAYYFX010000009.1 coordinate 11,546, forward strand.
GTGCACGCGTGGGCGGGCGGGGCCGCGCCGGCGGCCGTGCGCGACCGGAGGTGGGATGTCGTGATCGACCTGTCCGGGACGGGGCGCAGCCGGCGGCTGCTCGCGGGGGTGCCCGCGGCGCGGCGGCTGCGCATCCGCAAGCAGACGCTGCGCCGCGTGGCCTTCGTGCGGCTGCGCGCCCTCGGCGCGGACGGACGCGGCATCCGTCCGGCGCTGGATCGCATGTTCGACACGGTGGCGCCCCTCGGCGTGCGGCGCGACGGCCGGCGCCCGCGCCTCGCCGTGGCTCCGCCCGTCGCCGGCGGTCCGGTGCTGCTCGCTCCCGGGGCGGGGCGGGACACGAAGCGCTGGCCCGCGGCCCGCTTCCGCGAGCTGGCCGGGCGCCTCGGCGCGCAGGGCGTCGCGGTGCGGGTCGTGGGATCCGCGGCGGAGCGGGAGCTTCTGGAGGAGGTCGCGGGAGGCACGGGGGCCGCGGTCGCGGCCGCGGCGCATCCCGGCGAGCTGCCGCAGCACGTCGCCGGCTGCCCCGTCGCGGTGACGAACGACTCGGCGCTGCTGCACATCGCGGAGGCGTGCGGCGCCGCGGTCGTGGCCGTGTTCGGGCCGACGCATCCCCGCCTCGGCTTCGCCCCGCTGGACCCGGCCTCGACGGTAGTGGAGGCGGAGCTGCCGTGCCGGCCCTGCGACCTGCACGGCCCGCGCCGGTGCCCGCTCGGCCATCACCGGTGCATGGCGGATCTTCCCGTGGAACGCGTCCTGGCGTGCGTGGTGGCGCGGCTCCCGGCCGCGGGGAGGGCGTCGTGGGCCTGAAGCGCTGGGAGCGGCGCGGCAAGCAGGCGCTCACGCGCGCGCTCGGCCGGGCGCTGGGGCGGAAGCGGAGCGCGGCGCCGCCGCCGGATCTCGCGTCGCTCGAGCGCATCCTGCTCGTGCGGCAGCACAACCAGCTCGGCGACATGATCCTCGGATCGCCGCTCGTGCGCGCGGTGCGCGCGCGCGCGCCGCGGGCGCGGATCGACTTCGTCTCCGGGCCGTACAACCACGAGGCGGTGCGCTGCTCGCGGCGGCTCGACGAGGTGCTCCGGTACGACAAGGAGCGGTTGCTGCGGCGTCCGCTGGAGGCGCGCCGCTTCGCGAGCCGCCTGCAGGACGCCCGGTACGATCTCGCGCTGGTGATCGGCACCGTGGCGTTCTCGCACACGAGCGCGTGGCTCGCGGTCGTGTCCGGCGCGGCGCGGCGCGCGGGCCGGCCCGGTCCCGACGGCAAGGGTGCCGACGTCGCCGGGGACCTGTTCGACTGGGTGCTCCCCGGCCCCTCGCCCGATCGGCACCAGACCGCCGTGCACCTGGACCTGGTCACGCCCTTCGGCGCGCGGGACGACGACTGGCATCCGGAGATCGATCTCGATCCGGCGGATGCCGCGGTGGGACGCGCGGCGCTCGCGTCCGCCGTCGGGCTCAAGGGCCCGGGACTCCGCGTGCTGCTGCACCCGGGGGCGGGGAAGCTCCCGAACCGGTGGCCGGCGGACCGCTTCGGCGAGGTGGCGCGCGCGCTGCGCGCGGTGGGCCATCGCGTGGCGGTCTGCGCGGGGCCGGCCGAGCGTGCGCTGCTCCCGCTCGTGGACGCCGGCGCCGGGGTCGCGCTGCCCCGGCTCCCCGCGCTGTCCGTGCACGCGCTGGGCGCGGCGCTCGCCGAGGCCGATCTCGCGATCGTGAACGACACGGGCGTGCTGCACCTCGCCGCCGCCGTCGGGACCCGCGTGCTCGCCCTGTTCGGGCCGACCGACCCGTCGCTCTGGTGCCCGGCATCGCCGCGCGTGTGGACGATGCGCGCCCCGCGCGGGGATCTCGCCGCGCTCCCGGCCGACGACGTCGCGCGCGCGGCGGTCGGGCTGGCCGCGCACGTGGCGGGGGAGGGGCGCGTCCCGCGACTCGTGCGCCCGGCGCCGTCCCGCCCCGCGGACGCGGCGGTGGGCGCGCCGTGAGGATCGCGTTCCGCGCCCCGAACTGGCTCGGCGACGCCGTGATGGCGACCGTGGTTCCCGCCGCCCTGCGCCGCGGCCGTCCCGAGGCCGGGATCGACGTGCTCGCGCCCGCGGGCGTCGCGGACGTGTTCGCGCGGCACCCGGCCGTGGACCGGGTGGTGCCGCTCGCTCCCGGCGGCGAGGTGGACGCCTACCGGGGCGGGGGCTACGATCGCGTCCTGCTGGGTCCGACGTCGTTCGGGAGCGCGTGGCGCGCGTTCCGCGGCCGGCCGGGCCGCGTGTTCGGGTTCGCCTCGGCGGGGCGCCGCGTGCTCCTGGCAGGCGCGCGCCCCGGGCGGGCATACCGGCGGGATCGCCACCAGGTGGAGAACTACCGGGAGCTCGCGTCGCTCCTCGGCGCGCCCCGTGCGGACGACGAGCCGTTCGTCGGGATCGATCCGGCCTGGCGCGACGAGGCGCGCGCGCTGTGGCCGGAGCATGGCGGCCCGCGCGTCGCGCTGCAGCCCGGCGCCACGTACGGGCCGGCGAAGCGGTGGCGCGCCGAGCGCTTCGCGGAGCTGGCGCGGGCGCTGCTCGCGGACGGCGCGGTGGTGGCGGTCCTCGGCGGCCCCGGGGACGCCGCGCAGGTCCGCGCGGTGTGCGACGCCGCGCCGGTGCTGGACCGGTCGGGACGGACCACGGTGGGTGTGCTGGCGGCATTCCTGGAGGCGGCGGACGTGGTGGTCACGAACGACACGGGACCGATGCACCTCGCGGCGGCGGTCGGCACCCGCACCGTCGCGCTGTTCGGATCCACGAGCCCGACCTGGACCGCGCCCCGGGGAGCGGGACACCGCATCGTGCGCCACCCCGTCCCGTGCGCGCCGTGCTTCCGGCGCGACTGCCGCATCGGCTACCTGTGCCTCGAGGGCATCGAGGTCCCCCGCGTGCTCGACGCCGTGCGCGCCGCCCTCCGGGAAGGACGCGCCGCGGGGCCGCCCCCGTGACGATGCTGTCGCCGTCCCGGATCGCCGCGCTGCTGGACACGTTCCGCGGCCGCCGCGTGCTCGTGGCCGGCGACCTCGTGTGCGACGAGTACGTCTACGGCGAGACCGCGCGCGTGTCGCGCGAGGCGCCCGTGCTCATCCTGCGGCACGTGGGCCGGCGCGTGATCCCGGGCGGCGCGGGCAACGCGGCGCTGAACCTCGCCGCGCTGGGCGCGCGGCCGGTCGCCGTCGGGTTGCTCGGCGCCGGGGAGACGAGCGCGGCGCTGCTGCACGCGCTCGAATCGCACGGCGTGGACCCGCGCGGCGTGCTGCGCGATCCCGGGCGCGTCGCCGTGCGGAAGACGCGGATCATGGCCGGCGGGGCGCACGGGCAGAAGCAGCAGATCCTGCGCATCGACGAGGAGGATCCGGTCCCGGTCCCCGAGCGCCTCGCGGGCGAACTGGCGCGGAGCGCGGAGGAGGCGATGGCCGGGTGCGACGCTGCGTTGCTGTCCGACTACGGCTACGGCGTCCTCGCCGCGCCCGTCCGCGACGCGGTGCTCGCCGCCGCCCGCCGGCGCGGCGCGCCCGTCTGCGCGGACTCGCGCTACGCGCTGGCCGACTTCCGCGGCGTCACCTTCGCCACGCCGAACGAGGACGAGGCGGAGGCCGCGTGGGGCCGCCCGATCCGGGACGACGCGGACCTCACCGCCGCCGCCGACGCCCTGCGCGGCACGCTGGACGCGGAGTTCCTGCTGCTCACGCGCGGGCGCGAGGGGATGGCCGTGGCGGAGCGGGACGGGACGTTCACGAAGGTGCCGGTGTCCGGCGAGGCCGAGGCGGCCGACGTGACCGGCGCGGGCGACACGGTGGCCGCGACCTCGCTGCTGGCACTGGCCGGCGGCGCGTCGCCCGTCGAGGCCGCCGCGCTCGCGTCCATCGCCGCCGGCATCGTGGTGCAGAAGCACGGGGCGGCCACGACGAGCCGCGAGGAGATCGAACGCTTTGCCGCTGCCCGAGGGGAAGCTCGCCAGCCTTGAGGAGGTGGCCGCCGAGGTCGACGCGGCGCGCGGGCGCCGCACCGTCGTCCTCGCGAACGGCGCCTTCGACCTCCTGCACGTGGGCCACGTGCGCTACCTCCGCGCCGCGCGCGCGGAGGGGGACTTCCTCGTGGTGGCCGTCAACTCCGACGCGTCGGTGCGCGCGCTCAAGGGCCCGGGACGTCCGTTCCTCCCGGAGGCGGAGCGCGCGGAGATCCTCGCCGCCCTGGCGTGCGTGGACCGCGTCGTGATCTTCGACGACCGGGACGTGGAGCGCGTGCTGCGCGCCCTGAAGCCGGACGTCCACGCGAAGGGGACCGACTACCGCGCCGACACGGTGCCGGAACGCGAGGTGTCCCGCGAGATCGGGGCGCGCACCGCGATCGTGGGCGATCCCAAGGACCACTCCACCACGGACCTGCTGCGCAGCATCCTCGGCGCGTACGGGGTGGAGCCGTGAGGATCCTGCAGCTCACGCACCAGGGCGACCTCGGCGGCGCGACGAACTCCATCACGTGGCTCTCGCGCGGCCTGGCGCAGCGCGGGCACGAGGTGTACCTCGGCTGCCGTCCGGAGAGCCTGCTCGCGTCGCGATTCCCGCAGGGTCCGGCGCGCGTCGTGGAGATGCGCCTGCCGCGCGGCCCGGCCCTGCTGGCGGAGGCGGTGCGCTGGCGGCAGTGGATCGAGGAGCGCGGCATCGACGTCGTGAACGCGAACGCGTCGCTGGACCGCCACCTGGTGTCGTACGTGAAGCTCATGGGCACGCGCGCGGCGATCGTGCACACGCGGCGGAACGTGGCGCGAAGCGCCGGCGGGAAGCTGCGCGCGCGCTTCGACGCCGCCACCACGGACCGGATCGTCGCGGTGTCCGCGGAGGTGGCCGACGGGCTCGTGCGCCGCGGCGTGCCGAGGGCGCGCGTCGAGGTGATCCGCAACGGCGTGCCGCTGGCGGACCTCCGGGCCGCGGACCCGGAACGCGCGGCGGCGCTGCGCGCCTCGTTCGAGCTGCGGCCCGGCGTGCCGGTCGTGGGCGTCGTGGCGCGGCGCAAGTCCCAGGAGGACCTGCTGGACGCCGCGATCCGGCTCGCCCGTCCGATGGAGATCCTCCTCGCGGGAATCCCGGAGGACGCGGCCCTGGCCGCGCGGATCGCGCGGCTGCCCGCGGGGGTGCGCGCCCGGTGTCTCGGCTACCGCGACGACGTGCCCGAGATCTCGAGCCTCCTGGACGTCTTCGTGCTGCCCTCGCGCATCGAGGGGTTCTCGCTCGCGCTGCTCGAGGCGATGGCGCGCGGGCTGCCGTGCATCGCCTCGGATGCGGGCGGGAACCGCGAAGCCCTCGCGGAGGGCGGGGGACGGCTGTACCCCCCGGGGGACGGGGCGGCGCTCGCCCGGGAGCTGGCCGCGCTGCTGGACGACCCCGCCGCGGCGCGCGCGCAGGGCGAGGCGGGCCGGGCCCGCGTGCGGCGGGAGTTCGACGTGGCCGTGACCGTGCACCGGACGGCGGCGCTGTACGAGCGGCTCGCGGCGGAGCGCGGATGACACGCCTGCCCGAGTACCTCCTGGTCCTGTACGCGCTCACCGGGACGCTGTCGATCGCGGCGAGCCAGGCGGCGATGGTGGCCGGGGCGCTCGTCGTGCTCGGGGACCGCGGCCGGCGCACGGTGGTCGTGCGGCCCACCTTCGAGCTGCTCGCGCCGCTGCTCGCGTGGGTGGCGGCGTCCCTGCTCGCCACCGCCGCCGCGTCCGACCCCGCGGCCAGCGCGGGGAAGCTGAAGAAGCTCGTGCTGCTCGCGATGCCGTTCTGGGCGCCGGCGGTCGTCACGCGACGCTGGAGCCTCGGCCGCCTGTCGATGGCGCTGCTGTTCGGGGCGGGCATCACGTCCCTGTACGGTCTGCTCACCTTCTTCCTGCACGGGGGCCCGGACCCGGACATCCGCATCCGCGGCTTCCACGGCTTCTACCTCACGAACGCGGGCATGCTGCTGTGGTGCCTCTTCCCGGCGCTGCTGTTCGCGACGCAGCGGCGCCTCGGGCACTCGTACCGCCTCGCCGCGGGGCTGACCGCGGCATCCGTCCTGGCGGTGCTCTTCTTCGGCCGGCTCCCCGGCGCGTGGCTCGGGATGGCGGCCGGACTGCTGCACCTCGCGCTGCTGCGGCGCCGTCCGGTCGCGCTCGCCGCGCTGGCCGCGCTCGCGGTGGCGTTCGTGCCCGCGCCCGATCCCGTGCGCGAGGCCGCGAGCCAGCTCGTGGATCCGGCCAGCCCGTCGAATCTCGAGCGCCGCGAGGTGTGGACGAACGGGTTGGCGCTGTTCCGCGCGGATCCGTGGACGGGCTGCGGGCTCCAGGATCTGCGGCAGGACTACGAGCGCGTGGCCGGCCCGGACGCCAAGCCGCAGGGGCACCTGCAGTCCGTTCCGGTCACCGTGGCCGCCGGAATGGGCGTTCCCGGACTGCTCGCGTTCGCCTGGTGGATGTCCGCCACGTTCGCCGCGCTGCGCCGCGCGCGGCGCAGCGTCGCCGCGGGCTTCGAGCGGGACCTCGTGGAGGGGGTCGAAGCCGGCGTCGTCGCGTTCCTGGCCGCGGGGCTCGTGGACTGGAACCTCGGCGACTCGGAGATCCTGGCGCTGTTCGGCTTCCTCGCGGGCCTGGCCATGGCCGTGCCGCGGGTGACGGGCAGCGCGCGCCCGTCCCCGGGGCGGGACGCGACGTCGTGAGCGGCGTCTCCGTGCTGATCCCCGCGCGCGACGAGGCGACCGACCTGCCCGCCTGCCTGGAGAGCTGCGCGTTCGCCGACGAGATCGTCGTGGTGGACTCCGGCAGCGTCGACGGCACCGCCGACCTCGCGCGCGCCGCGGGCGCACGCGTGCTGGTCCGTCCGTTCGACACGCATGCGCGCCAGAAGAACTGGGCGCTTCCGCAGCTCGCGCACGACTGGGTCCTGGCCGTGGACGCGGACGAGCGCGTCACGCCGGAACTCGCCGCGGAGATCCCGCGCGCGCTGGCATCGGCCGGGGCGGCGCGGGGATTCGTGATCCCGCGCCGCAACACGTTCCTCGGTCGGGAGATCCGCGGCTGCGGGTGGCAGCACGACCGCGTGCTGCGCCTGTTCGACCGGCGGCACGCGCGGTACGACGACCGCCGGGTGCACGAGTCCGTGCAGGTGGACGGCGCGGTCGCGCGGCTCACGGGCGCCCTGCGGCACCACTCCTGCCGCGACCTGTCCGAGTGGCTGCGCAAGACCGAGCGCTACGCGCACCTCGGCGCCGAGGAGGCGTTCGCGGCGGGGCGGCGCGCCCGGGCCACCGACCTCGCGGTGCGACCGGCCGGGCGCTTCCTCAAGCAGTGGCTCCTGCAGGCCGGCTTCCGCGACGGCGTCGAGGGCTGGCTGCTGTGCGCGACCTCCGCCTACGGCGTGCTGCTGAAGTACGCGCGGCTGCGCGAGCTGGCGCGCGGGACGTCCCGGTGAGGCTGCCCCCGGATCTCCGCCCGCGCCGCGCGCTGGTGCTGCGGCCGCGCGGCCTGGGGGACATCGTGCTGTCCTCGGCGGTGCTGGATGCGCTGCGCCGGGCCTGGCCCGGGGCCGAGCTGGACTACGCGGCGGAGGCGCCGGCGCGCGCGCTCCTGGAGACGGACCCGCGTTTGGCCTCCATCTTCCTGCTCGGCCCGCGCCGGCCCCCGGAGGGGCGGATCACGAGCGGCGGCCTCCGCGATGCCGTCCGCTGGATCCGCGCGCGCCGGGCGGAGGTCGTGCTGGACCTGTTCTCCAACCCGCGCACCGCGCTGTTGACCGCGCTGTCGGGCGCGCGCTGGCGCGTGGGGTACGACCGCAAGGCGCGCCGCTTGGCCTACAACGTCCGCGTGCCGCGCTTCCACGGCGCGCCGCGCACCGACCCGCGCTGGGCGGGACGGATGCAGGTGGACTTCCTCCGGGACGCCGGCATCGGCTGGGACGGCGAGCCGCGCGCGGGCGTGGCGCTGACGCCGGCCGACCGCGAGGCCGCCGCCGCCGCGCTCGCCGCGCTGGGGTACGACGTGGCGCGTCCCTTCGGGGCCGTGCTGCCGGGCGGGACGTGGCCGGGCAAGCGCTGGACCGTGGAGGGGTACGCCGGGGCCGCGCGCGCGATCGCGCGACGGTTCGGCGCGCCCGCGCTCGTGCTCTGGGGGCCGCCGGAGCGCGCGGACGCCGAGGCGATCGGCGCGGCGCTGGCCGGGGACGGGCGCCTTGCCCCGCCCACGCCGCTGCGGGTCATGGCCGCGCTGCTGGCGCGCGCAGCCCTGCTGGTCGCCGCCGACAGCCTCGGGCGACACCTGGCGATCGTGCAGGGCGTGCCCACGGTGGGCGTGTTCGGCGCCACGGATCCGAAGGACTGGACGCCGCCCGAGGGGCCGCACCGCACGGTGCGGACGGGTCCCGGCACGGCCTGGCCGTCGCTCGCCGAGCTGCCGGCGGACCCGGTGGTCGCGGAGATCGACCGGCTGCTCGCCGGCCTCGCGGTGGACACCCCGCGCGGCGCCGCCTAGAATCCCGCCCCGCGCGCGCAACCCGCCCGCCGCGCCCCGGGGAGGAGCCCGTGTCCGAACGTATGCCTGCCAGCGCGCTCGACGTCCTGTTCCTCGCGCCGCGCACCCCCCCGGCCGTCGGCGGCCGCGAGAGCGTGCTGCGCGAGCTGCTTCGCGGGCAGCCGCACCGCAGCACCCGGCTGGTCGCGCCGCAGCAGGCCGGCGCCGGGGGCTTCGATCGCGCCGCCGGCATCGAGGTCCATCGCTTCCCGCGGTGGCCGTTCCTCGGCGAGGGGCCGAACCGCTGGCTCCGCGGCGCGCACCTGCGTTGGCTGGTCCGCGCGCGCGCGCCGCAGCTCCTGGTGGCGTACGGACTGGGTCCGGAGGCGACGATCGCGCGCGAGGCGAAGCGCGCGAGCGGCACCCCGTACGTGCTGCACGTGGAGGCGCCGGAGCTGTTCGCGGCGCGACGTGCGCTGCGCGAGGGCGGCGAGCGGGCGCGCGTGCTGCAGGAGATCCTCGACGAGACCGAGGTCGTGGTCGTGGCGTCGCGGGCGTGCCGGCTCGAGGCGTACAAGGCCGGCGTGCTGCCGCATCGCATCGAGGTGATCCCGCCGGGCGTGGACCTGGACCGGTTCCGGCCCGGCCCGAAGCCCGACGCGCTCGCACGGCGCGCGCAGCTCGGGACGGGTCCGGTCCTGCTCACGGTGGCCGGCCGCGGGCCGGGCAAGGACCCGGACACGCTGCTGCGCGCGTTCGCCGCGTTCTCCGGCGGGCGCGGCGGCGCGACGCTCGTGGTGATCGGCCCGGTGGACGCGGCGTGGCGCGGCGCGGCGGACTCGTTGCGGGTCAAGAAGTCCGTGCGCTTCGCCGGCGTCGTTCCCGACGCGGAGCTACCGGACTGGTACCGGCTCGCGGACCTCTTCGTCCACGCGCACGCGGAGGATCGCGCGTCCGGCGTCGTGCCGGGCGTGGAGGTGGCGTTGGCGGAGGCGCTCGCGAGCGGTCTGCCGGTCGCGGCCACCGCGGTCCCGTCGGTGGAGGGCATGCTCCGCCCGGACGACGCCGGCGTGCTCGTGGAGCCCGGCGCGCACGCGAAGCTGGCGCGCGCGTTCGCCGACGTCCTCGGCGACGCCGGCGCCCTCGAGGAGATGCGCGCGGCCGCCCGCGCGCTCGCGGAGCGGGTGCACGCGACGGCGGAGACGTCCGCGAGGATGCGCGAACTGCTGGAGGTGGTGTGGTTCCGCCGGCTCGGCCGCGGGCGGCTCGCCCCGCCGGAGGAGGCCCCGGCGGCGGAGCGGCCCGCCGCTTGACCGTGCGCGTCCTGCACGTCGATCCCGCGCCGACGTGGCGCGGGGGAGAGCGGCAGGTGCTCCTGCTCGCGCACGGACTGGCCGCGGCCGGCGTGGACGCCATCGTGGCCGCGGATCCCCGCGGTCCGCTCGCGGAGCGGGCCGGCGCCGCCGGACTCCCCGTGACCCCCTTCACCGCGCGCGGCGACGCGGATCCCGGGGCCATCGCCCGCGGCGTGCGGCTCCTCCGCCGGTTGCGCCCGGACATCGTCCACCTGCACACCGCGCGCGCGCACGGGGCCGGCGGGCTGGCCGCCCGGATCGCCGGCGTGCGGCCCGTGCTGGTCACCCGGCGCGTCGAGCTGCCGGTGCGCGGCGCGCTCGGGCGCTGGAAGTACCGCCGGCTCGCCGACCACTACGTGGCGATCTCCGCGGCCGTGGAGCGTGCGCTGCAGGCCGGGGGCGTCCCGCCGACGAGGATCACGCGGATTCCGAGCGGCGTCCCGATCCCGCCCGCGGCGCCGCGTCCGGTGCGGCCCCCCGGGACGCCCTGGACCGTCGGGACCCTGGCCGCGTTCACGCCGCAGAAGGACCCCGGAACCTGGCTGGCCACCGTCCGCCGCGTGGCCACGGCGATTCCGGAGGCCGAGTTCCTCTGGGCCGGCGACGGGGAACTCCGGCGCTTCACGGAGGTTGCACTGGCCGACGCCGGCCTCTCCGCCCGGGTGCGCTTCCCGGGATTCCTCGCGGACCCCGAGGATTTCTGGAGCCGGATCGACGTCTTCTTCCTACCCTCCGCGTTCGAGGCGCTCGGGACCGTCCTCCTGGACGCGATGGCACGCGGCATCCCCGTGGTGGCCACGCGCACCGGCGGGATCCCCGAGGTCGTACGGGACGGGGAGGAGGGGCTCCTGGGATCGCCGGGGCGGGCGGACGAACTGGCCGCCGCGCTGCTGGCGCTCCGGGATCCCGCCGCCGCGCGGCGGGCCGGAGAGCTCGGACGCCGCCGTTCCTCGGAATTCGACGTGGCGCACACGGTGCGACGGACGCGGGAGCTGTACGAGCGGCTCCTCTCAGGGGAGGGTGCATGAAGACGTGGTGGCCCGTGCCCGTGCTGGTGCTCGCGACCACGGCCGGTGTCTTCCCGGAGTTCCCGGCGGACCCGGTGGCCTCGCCGGCGGGCCCGGTGCCGGCCCCGGCGGTCGCGCCCCGCGATCCCGCGGAGACCGGGAGGTTCGGCCCGCCCGAGGAGCTCGCGCCGCCGCCCGCGCCGCGGCCGCCCCTCCCCGACGTGCTGCCGTTCGGTCCGGGCGAGCACCTGAAGTTCTCCATCGACTACGGCATCCTCAACGCCGGCGGCGCCACCATGGAGGTGGCGGGACAGCGGCGCGTGGCGGGCCGGGACTGCCTCGACATCCGCACCGAGGCGAGGAGCAATGCCTTCTTCTCGAAGTTCTACAAGGTCTGGGACCGCGCGCAGACGTTCGTGGACACGTCCACGCTGGTCCCGTGGCGCTTCGAGAAGCACCAGCGCGAGGGCGGCTACAAGAAGGACGTGCTGGTGAAGTTCGACCGCGCCGGCTCGTTCGCGCAGTACGAGAACGGCGACGAGATCATGATGCACCCGTACGCCCAGGACGAGCTGTCGGCGTTCTACTACCTGCGCACCCTTCCCCTGGAGGTGGGGCGCGACGTGTTCATTGACAGTCATGCGGACCGGAAGAACTATCCCCTGCGCGTGATCGTGCACGCGCGCGAGAACGTGGAGGTGCCGGCGGGCACCTTCGACTGCTTCGTGGTGGAGCCGGTCGTGCGGGAGGGCGGCATCTTCCAGGCCAAGGGGACGCTCACGATCTGGCTCACCGCGGACGAGCGCCGCATGCCGGTGAAGATGCGCACGAAGATCGTCGTGGGCGCGGTCACGGCGTCGCTGACGGAATTCCGGCTCGCGGAGGAGTTCGCCCGCCCGGACGCCCGCGGGCGTGCGAGGGGATGATGGCCGGCCGACACGAGGAGATCGATCTCTCGCGGGTGCGCACGCTCGGCATCGACGAGCGCCGGAGCAAGGTGCGCGTGCAGGAGTTCGCGGGCGCCCCGCGGCCGGGGCTCACGGTCGCGGAGCTCGTGGCATCGCTCCCGGACATCCTGGCGGGCCGGGACTTCCGCACGCTGCTGGACCGCATCGAGGCGGCCGTGCGCGCGCGGCGCGAGTGGATCGTGATGCTCGGCGGGCACGTCGTGAAGACGGGGACGGCGCCGTGCCTCGCGGGATTCCTGGCGCGACGACAGATCACGGCGCTCGCCATGAACGGCTCCGGCGCGGTGCACGACGTGGAGATCGCCCTGTTCGGCCGGACCTCGGAAGCGGTGGAGGAGGGTCTCGCGGACGGCTCCTTCGGGATGGCGCGGGAGACCGCGGCGTTCCTGAACGAGGCCGCCGCCCGCGCCGCGCGGGACGGGCTCGGGTTCGGCGAGGCGCTCGGCGCGGCCCTGCTCGCCGCCGCGGCGCCGAACGCCGACCGGAGCTTCCTGGCGGCGGCCGCCGCCGCCGGCGTGCCCGCCACGGTGCACGTGGCGCTGGGAACGGACATCGTGCACCAGCACCCCTCCGCGGACGGCGCCGCGATCGGGGACGCTTCGCTCCGGGACTTCCGGATCCTGGCCGCCCGGGTCGCGCGGCTCGCCGGCGGGGTCGTGCTGAATCTGGGATCGGCGGTGGTGCTCCCGGAGGTGTTCCTGAAGGCGCTGACCGTGGCCCGGAACCTGGGTCACCCCGTGGACGACTTCACGGCGGCGGACTTCGACATGATCCGGCAGTACCGGCCGCTGACGAACGTGGTGTCCCGACCCACCCGGGGAGGGGGCTTCGGCGCCCACTTCACCGGCCAGCACGAGATCCTGATCCCGCTCCTGGCGGCGGCCCTGGCGGACCGGCTGTCAGGAGACGCAAAACCCGATCCGGCCGTCCGTTGACCCTGTCGCGAAGCCTCTGGTATGCTCCTCGGCATCCCTCCGGGATTCTTCACGAAACCCGGAGCCCGACCCAAAGGAAGCCTATCGGATCTTGCTACGAGTTGTTCCCGGCCGATCCGGGGACACAGCTGGTCTGACAACGAGATTCGAGGAGGGCGACCGGGAGTTGCCGTGCCGGGGCGCAGGCCCCGGGCCGGTGGGTCCGAGCGAAGCCGCGGCGCTTCCGCCGCGGAGGTTTCGCGCGCGCACCCCCCATCCATCGGCACGCACGCGCAGGCCCGTCCGGACGCACGCCCAGTCCGCGGGCGCGCTTCCCCGTCAAGGGGATCACCGGAAGTCGCCGAAGAACCTCGTGGAATCAGGCTTCGCGGGCGATGCCGCCCGCACCTTGGGGAGGTCGGGATGATCCCGATGCGTTTCCGGGCGCGTTTCGCCACGCTCGCCCTGGTCGCGCTGGCCGCGGCCGCGGCGGCGGGTTGCGGCTCGCCCTACTACGTCGAGGGTCAGGACGAACTCGGCGACCTGCCGGACAGCCTGCGCATCCTCATCGAGTCCCAGGAGGAGCAGCGGCAGCCCGCCCAGGTGCGCACGGAGGAAGGGGTCCTCGTCCGCCAGCTGTCCACGGAGGACGAGGCGGTGAAGCCCTTGCCGCTCGAGTACTCCTCGGAGGGACCGTATCTCCTCCGGCGCGGGGACAAGGTCTCCGTTTCGGTCATGTTCTATCCGGAGCTGGAGACGCTGACCGTCGTCCGTCCCGACGGCATGATCACGGCGCCGGGCGTCGGCGACGTGGCGGCGCTGGGTCGGCGTCCGGAGGAGGTCGCCGCGGACATCGAGGCGCACTACAGCCGGATCCTCCGGGACCCCACGACCACGCTCAACGTCGTGGCGTTCGGGGAGCGCCGCGCCTACGTGCTGGGACAGGTGTCGAAGCCGGGGCCGATCGACCTGCAGCAGCGCATGACCCTGACCCAGGCCCTCGGCGCCACGGGATCGCCCACGCGGGACGCGAAGCTCGGCTCGGTCGTGCTGCTGCGCCGCAAGAGCGAGAACACGGCCAGCGCGTACAACCTGGACCTGCGCGGGGTGCTGGAGGGCAAGTCGCTCGCCGCCGACATCGTGCTGCAGCCGGACGACGTGGTGTACGTGCCGTCCACGTTCATCTCCGACCTCGAGCACTTCATCCACCTCGCCGTCGAGGGCCTCCTGCCGGTCCCCGACCTCTTCATCCGCACCTACGACGCGATCCACGTCGACGAGCGCTCGGCGATCCGCCGCGACGTCGAGTCGGTCACGCCGTGACGCGAGGCGACCGATGGTGACGAACAACCGGCCCGGGGACACCACCCGCCCGTTCTCCGTGCGCGACATGCTCGCCATGGTGTTCCGGCGCAAGTGGATCATCCTGTCCATCTTCCTCGTCACGCTGGGCATGGGCGTGTCGGCCAGCCTCCGCTCCACCTCGGAGTTCGTGGCCACCGCCAAGGTGCTGATCCGCCGCAGCGAGGCGTCCTCCTTCCAGAAGACCCGCTCGCCGTTCCTGGGGCTCGAGGAGGAGATGAACACGGAGATCGAGATCCTCCGCTCGGACCCCGTGCTGGACCGCGCCCTGAGCTACGTGCAGGCGGAGCTCAAGCAGGTGCCGGACGACGAGAAGGCGCAGCTGTTCCCGTCCGAGGCGGACGACGAGACGTGGCACGAGCCCACCGCGAACTGGATCGCGAAGAGCCTCCAGGCGGAGCCGGTGGAGCTCTCCAACGTGATCATGATCCGCTTCCGGCACCAGAACCCGGCCACCGCGCGCATGCTCGCGGACGCGGTGGCCAACGCGTACGTCGTGGAACGCATCGCCGTGCGCCGCAATCCCATGCTCGAGTCGTTCTTCCAGGACCGCTCGGTGAGCCTGCGCGACCGGCTGCTGGACCTGCGCACGGAGCTGGGCCAGCTGCAGATCGAGTCCGGGATCTACGACCAGGAGTGGCAGCAGCGGCTGAACCTGGGCACGCTGGACGAGCTGCGCACGGACCTCCTGCGCGTGCGGGTGCGTCGGGAGACGGAGGAGCGGAAGCTCGCGGTCGTGCGGCGCAAGCTCGCCGCGGATCCGGACGTCCTCGTCCCCACGCTCGAGTTCGAGGACGGACGCCCGTTCCAGGAGCTCCGCGCGAAGCTCATCGACAAGCGGACGCAGCTCGCCGAGCTGAAGGGCCGCTATCTTCCGGACCACCCGAAGGTGCAGCAGGCCGAGGCCTTCGTGAGCCTGGTGGAGGAGGACCTCCGCGGGGAGATCCGGACGCAGATCGAGATGCGCGACGGCCAGCTCGAGGGGCTCCGTGCGGAGGAGGCGGCGCTCGAGAAGGCGGTGCGGGACGTGGTGGAGGAGATGAACCGCATCCCGCGGTACGAGCCGATGCTGCGGCAGATCGAGCGCGAGATCTCCAACACGGCGGAGCTGTCCGAACTCGTGGACACGAAGATGGCGGACACGCAGATCTCGGAGACCGAGGACCAGCGCATGGTGAACGCGAAGGTGCTGAGCCCCGCCACCGTGTCCGTGTCGTTCGTGGAGGAGAAGAAGAGCCTCTTCGCGCTGTTCGCCGCGATGCTCGGGCTGTCGCTCGGCCTCGCGCTCGCGTTCCTGCTGGAGGGCCTGGACCACTCGCTGAAGACGCCCGACGACGTAGAGCTCAACCTCGGCGTCCCGCTGCTCGGCTCGATTCCCGAACTGCGCACGGCCGCGCGGCGCTAGGAGGCACGGCTTGCAGCACGCGTACCAGCGGTTCTTCGGGTTCGAGCGGCCGCCGTTCGACCTGGTGCCGGACCCGGACTTCCTGTTCCTCGGCGAGTCGCACGACTCGGCCCTGGCCAACCTGGTCATGGGCATCGAGGCGGGGAAGGGCTTCGTGGCCATCACCGGCCCCGTCGGCGCGGGCAAGACGACGATCCTGCGCGCGCTGCTGCGGCGCGTGGGACGCGCCGAGCGCGTGTGCATGCTGAACCAGCCGGAGACCGACACGGCCGATCTGCTGCGCGCCGTGCTGGACGGCTTCGGCGCGCCCGCCGGGGAGGCCCCGCTCGTGGAGCTGCGGCGCCGGATCCGGGAGCTCCTGACGGCGAGCGCGGAGCCGGGGATCCTGCTGGTGGACGAGGCGCACCTGCTGCAGGAGGACGCCCTGGAGCAGATCCGCCTGCTGTCGAACCTGGAGGAGGAGCACCGCAAGCTCCTGCAGATCGTGCTTTCCGGCCAGCCGGAGCTGAAGACGCTGCTGTCCACGCCGCGGCTGCGCCCGCTCGCGCAGCGGATCGAGATGTTCTACGAGATCCGTCCGCTCACGGCGGAGGAGACCGCGGCCTACCTGGACCGGCGGCTGGCGATCGCGAACGGGGACCCGGGCGCGCGGTTCGCGCCGGAGGCGGCGGAGGACGTCCACGCCTGCACCGGCGGGGTGCCGCGGCTCATCAACCTGCTCGCGGACCGTGCGCTCCTGTCCGCGTACGTGGCGGGCACGCACGAGATCTCGCCGGCCCTCGTGGCCGAGGCGTTCGAGGATCTCGGCGAGGTGACGCAGACCGTGATGCCCGGACGCCCGCCGCGGCGGCCGCGCATCAAGGTCGTGAAGCCGGCCCCGGTGCCGCGGCGGGAGGCCCGCGCCGTCGCGCCGGCCGCCCCCGGACCCGCGGCGCCGATGCCCGCGCCGCTGGAATCGCTGACCGAGCTCCGCGAGCGCCGTCGCCGCCGGGCGGGAAGGCCGGGACGCTGGGTCGCGGGCGCGGCCGTGCTTGCCGTCGCCGCGTTCGGCGTGTTCTCGCTGGCCGGACGGGAGCGCCCCGATGCCCCGCTCGCGGCGGAGCCGCCCGCGCAGTCCGCGCTGCCGCCCGCGGCGGGGCCGGTCGCGCCGGCGACCACGCCGGCGATCGCCCCGGCCGCGGAGGCTCCGGATGCCGCGGGCGACACCGCCGCGGGAGAACGGTTCGCGCTGCACGTGGCCTCGTTCCGCCGGCTCGAGAAGGCGGAGGCGCTCGCCGGGCAGATCCGCGCGGCGTCGGGGGAGACCGCCGTCGTCTCCCCGATCGAGATCGAAAGCGGGCTCTGGTATCGCGTCCTCGTCGGGTCGTACGGGTCGCGCGATGCCGCCCGGGAAACGCTGGACCGGCTGCGCACCACGGGCGAGTACTCCTTCGTGCGCACCGTGCGCATTCCCGCGCCGTCCGCCGCGGAGGACGCGCCGTGAGCAAGGTCCGCGACGCGATGCGGAAGGCGGAGGGGGAGCGGTGGGTCCCGACCCCCGAGTCCCCGCGGCCGGTTCCGGAAGGGCCGCGCGGCCTCGTGCCGGCGCTTCCTCCCGAGATCCTGTCGTACTACGAGTCCATCGGGAAGCAGGTCGAGGTGGCGCTCGGGGCCGTGGCGTCGCGGCACCTCACGCTGTGCGGGGCCACCGCGGGCGAGGGCGTGTCCACGGTCACGGCGCAGTTCGGCGAGATGCTCGCGCGCCGCGGCGCGCGCGTCCTCCTCGTGGATGCGAACCCGCGCCACCCGTGGCTGCACCGGCACTTCCACCTCGCCGAGTCCCCGGGGCTCGCCGAGCTCGTCAGCGGCGCGGCGACCCGCGAGACGGTCATCCACTCGACCGGGTTCGCGAACCTGGACCTCGTGCCGCTCGGGCGCTGCGCGGACCGGTCGGAGGCCGATCGCGTCGCCGCCGCCGTGGGGGAGCTCGCGCGCGGGCTGGGCGAGGGATACGACTACGTGCTGCTGGACTCCGACTACATCGGTTCGCCGTTCTTCTCCCAGAACGCCGTGGCGTCCGGGGACGGGGTGATCCTCGTCGTGCGCGCCGGCCGGACGAACCGCGAGGTCGCCGGCCGTGCCCTCGAGACGGTCCGACAGGTCGGCGGCCGCGTCCTGGGCGTGATCCTGAACCGCCGCGAGTTCCCCATCCCCGACGTCATCTACCGGCGTCTCTAGCCGGGAGGGTCCCGTGACCTCGCCGTCGGGACGCGTCCCCCGCTGGCTGCTCGGCGTCGCCGCGCTCGCGCTGGCCGTGCGCCTGTTCCGGCTCGGCCATCAGAGCCTGTGGATCGACGAGCTGATCAGCCTGCAGCTCGCCACCTACGAGCGGGGTGCGGCGTTCTGGCGCGGGCTGCTCACCGACATCCACGGCCCGTTCAACTCCGTCCTGCTGCACTGCTGGGCCGCGGGCGGAACGGGGGAGACGTGGCTGCGGCTGCTGTACGTGATCCCGGGCGTGGCCGCCGTCCCGGTGGCGTGGCGGCTGGGCGCCGAGCTGTTCGACGAGCGCTCCGGGCGCGCCGCCGCCGTGCTGCTCGCGATCTCGCCCTTCCACGTGTGGTACTCGCAGGAGGTCCGCAGCTACGCGTGGGCCATCCTGTGGATCGCGTCGGCGCTGCTCGCGTTCGTGCGCATCCTGGACGGGCGCGGCGGGCGTGGCGCGTGGGCTGCCCTCGCCGTGCTGTGCCCGCTCGCGCTGCTGACGAACTTCAGCGCCGTGTTCCTGCTCGTCGGGATCTCCGCCGTCCTCCTCCTGCGGCGCCCGTTCCCGGCCGTCGCCGTGCTGCGCTGGGCCGGCGTGCTCGCCGTCTCGGGCGCCGTGTTCCTGCCCTGGTTCCTGGACTGGTACGGCCGGATCGGCGGCGAGCGGATCTTCGTCGACGCGCCGTCGCCCACCGGGATGCCGCTGCGGGAGGACTCCGGATTCTCCTGGACCGAGGTCCCGTACGTGGCCTGGTCGTTCGCGTACGGGTACACGCTCGGACCGTCCCTGCGGTCGCTGCACCTCGACCGGAGCGCCGCGGCGCTCGCGCCGTACCTGCCGCTGGCCCTCGCCGGCGCGGCGGCGGCGGCGGGACCGCTGGCGGCCGGGCTCGCCGCCGCGCGCGCGCGCGGGCGGCTCGCGCTGCTGGCCGTGCTGGTGCTCGTGCCCCTCGGCCTCGCGGTGCTGCTGGCCGCGCGCGGCGTCAAGACGTTCCATCCGCGCTACCTGATCGTGTTCTTCCCGCTGTTCGTGGCGCTGGCCGCGGCCGGGTGGGTCCGCGCCGGCCGGCTGGTGCGCGTCGCCGGGGTGGCCGCGCTGGCGCTCGCGGCGTGGTCCCTCGCGAACCTGTGGTTCTCGCCCGCGTACGCGAAGGAGGACTCGCGCTCCGCCGCCGCCCTGGTGCGGGCCGAAGAGCGGCCGGACGACGCCATCGTCGTCATCTACGCGTTCCGCCCGTTCCAGCACTACTACACGGCCGCCGGCGGCGACCGGGAGCGCCTGCACCACGTGCACAAGCGGTTCCTGCGCACGGACGCGGACCTGCGCGCCCATGCGGCGGACGTCGCGGACGGCGCGGGACGCGTCTGGCTGGTCCTGACCCGGTGGTGGGACGTGGCGCCCGAGGCGCGGTTGCGCGAGGCCTTCGAGTCGCGGCTCCGCGAGGAGGCGCGCTGGGAGTTCCCGGGCGTGAAGGTCACCCTGTACGACGCGGGAGACGGCGCATGACGACGCGCGACGCCCATCCCGCGCCCCGGCGCCCCGCGCTCCGCGGCAGCCTGCCCGCGCGCAACGTGGTGATCCTGACCCTGCTGGTCGCGGCCATGGCGGCGGCCGGCTTCTTCATGGAAGTCACCCTGCTGGTCATGGCGCTGGGCCTGTTCAACATCGCCCTCGTGGTCTTCCTCCTGCTGCGGAAGGACATCACCTGGGGCTACCTGTTCTACCTGACCACGGTCATCTTCTTCCAGACCGGCTTCTGGATCCGCCTGCCCGGGTTCCCGGACCTGTACCCGGCGCGCGTGTCCTCGATCCTGCTGTTCCTCGTCTTCGCCATCCAGATCCTCACGGGCATGCGGAAGGTGCCGCCGCCGGGCGCGATCGAGAAGGCGATGATCGTGTTCGTCGTCCTCATGTTCGTGTCGATCATCTCGCTCGGGCAGAAGCCGGCGTGGCTGCTGCTCATGCGCGGCTACATCTACCCGTTCCTGTTCTTCTACTTCGCGCGCGCCGTCGTCAACCGCGAGGACCAGCTGCGCCTCGTGTTCGGGTACCTCACGCTCGTGGGCATCTACTTCGCGGTCATGGGCATCTTCGAGGAGATGCGGCTCTATTCCCTGGTGTGGCCGAGGTTCATCGTGGATCCCACCGTGGCGGACCACGGGCTGACCCGGCTGGGGTTCCGGGTCCGCGGGATCTTCCTGCAGCCGGCCATCCTCGGCCTGGTGATGACGATGGGGTTCTTCCCCGCGTGGCACTTCCTGCGCCACCGTCCCGGCATGCTCCCGATGGCGGCGCGGATCCTCCTGCTGCTGACCACGCCGCTCACGCTGTTCTTCACCGAGACGCGCTCCGTGTACCTGGGATTCTTCATCGCGCTGGTCATCGCCGCCGTGTGGGGACGCGGCTTGCGGCCGGTCGCGATCGGGCTCCTGCTCGCCGGGTTCACCGGCGTGGTGGTCAACTGGGACAACCTGCAGTCGGAGGACCGGTCCAAGGGCGGGATGGCCACGATGAACACGATCCACTACCGGATCGCGCTGATGTACGAGACCGCGGAGATCTTCCTCGACCACCCGTTCTTCGGCGTGGGCTTCATGAACTTCGAGGAGGCGGCGCTGCGGTACCGCAAGCCGCGCGACGTGCCGGGATTCGGGCACATCGACATCGGCACCGGCGGCCAGGCCGTGTCGCACAACATCCTCGTCACGGTGGTGGCGGAGCAGGGGGCGCTGGGCCTGGTGCCCTACCTCCTGATCTACGTGCTCGTCATCGCGCGATCACGCCGCGCGTTCCGGTACCTGCCGTCGACCGGCCTGATCTCCAAGGACTACGTGGTCTGCGTCTGGTGCGCGATCGCCGCGTACGTGGCCAACGCCATGTTCCTGGAGATGCGCTACTTCGAGTACGTCAACGTGCTGTTCTTCTTCCTGATCGGCGCCATGGTGGGCATGCAGGAGAGCCTCGAAGCGGACCGGCGGAGCGCGCAGCGGGAGGCCGATGCCGCGCGGCGGCCGCTGGGGGCGCGTCCCGGCCCCGCGGTGCCGGTCCCCGGAGGCGGGTCGTGAGGATCGCCATCCTCTCGGAGTATCCGCTCGCGGCCGACCGCGTGGTCGGCGGCCTGGAGGCCGTGGCGCGCGAGCTGGCCGCGGGCCTGGCCGAGGGCGGCGGCGTAGAGGTGCACGTGCTCAGCTTCCACGGCGGCCTGGCCACGCCGTCCACCGGCCGCGTGGGCGACGTGCACGTGCACCGCTTCGCGCTGCCGCGGCGCTGGGGCAACGTGACCCGCGGCGCCGCCGAGCGCCGCGCCACCCTGCGCCGCCTGCGCGAGATCCGACCGGACGTGGTGCATGCGCTCGGGCTGGGCCCCAAGGCGCTGGCGGCGGCGGACTCGGGCCTGCCCTGGCTCGTGACGGTGAACGGGATCCAGTCGGTGGAGGCGCGCACGACGGGCGGCTGGAGGAACCGCATCCGCGCCGCCGTCCTCGGCGGCATGGAGAGCGCGGGCCTCCGGCGCGCCAGCGACGTGATCGTGCCGAACGCGATCGTGGCCGACCTCATCCGCAGCCGCCTGGACTCCGCGCGCGTGCACGTGCTGGAGAACCCCGTGGACGAGCGCTTCTTCGGGATCGTCCCGTCCGGCGACCCGTCGCGCGTCGTGTGCGTGGGGCGGCTGCTGCCGCTGAAGGCCCCCGAGGACCTGATCGAGGCGGCCTGGCGGCTGCACGCGGAGGGGCAACCGGTCCGCGTGCGATTCGTGGGTCCGGCCGACGACCGTTGGTACCTGGAGAGCCTCAAGGAACGCGTCCGCCGGGCCGGTCTGGGCACCTCGGTCGCGTTCCTCGGGTTCGTGTCGGACGAGGAGCTCCGCCGGGAGATGGCCGCGGCGGGGATCCTCGTGCACCCGTCCCGGGTGGAGGTCGCGCCGCTCTCGGTCATGCAGGCGATGGCGGCCGGCCTTCCCGTGATCGCCACGAACGTGGGGGGAACCGGTCACCTCGTGGATCCCGGCCGGACCGGCCTCCTGGTGCCCGCCGGGGAGCCCGCGCGGCTGGCCCGGGCCCTGGCCCAGCTCCGCGCGGACCCCGCCCGGGCCCGTCGCATGGGGGTGGCCGGGCGGGAGGAAGCCGAGCGCCGCTTCCGCCGCGACGTGCACCTCGCACGGACCCTGGCCCTGTACGCCGAGGTGGCCCGCCGGCCCCTCGATTCAACTGGATCGGGAAGCCGTAATGCCTTAGAATTTCGAAGGATTACGCACGCCTCCGGAATCCGGAAAGGGACCCCGTGACGACCGACCTTTCCCCTCCCGTCCGGGATTCCCGGCATCCCTCGCCGCTCTGGCTCATGGGCCTGGCGATGGCCGTGGACGCCGCCGCCCTGTTCGGCGGGTTCCTCCTCGCGCACCAGACCCGGTTCGGGTTCGGCTGGTTCCCGGGCCCCCCCGACCGGTTGCGTCCGGAGCACTGGGCCACCCTGGCCCTGTTGCTACCGTTCTGGATCACGTTGCACGGGATCAACCGGTTGTACCAGCCGCGGGTCCTCGGGACCCGGCTGGACCAGGCCGGCGGGATCCTGAAGTCGGTGAGCCTGGGCTGTCTTCTCGTCCTGGCGCTCGGGTTCTTCACGCACACGAACTACTTCTTCGAGAAGCGCCTCGTCCTGGTGTTCGCGTGGCTGTTCACCCTGGTGCTGTCCGTCACCGGCCGGCTGGGCATCCTGCGG
The DNA here is from genome assembly GCA_964471155.1 of uncultured Gemmatimonadota bacterium. Taxonomy (GTDB): domain Bacteria; phylum ARS69; class ARS69; order ARS69; family ARS69; genus CAYYFX01. The sequence goes on from CAYYFX010000009.1 coordinate 34,008, forward strand.
CCCGTCCACCGCCGCTGGTTCGGCGGGCTGCGGCGGCTCACCCGGATCGTGATCGTGGGTGCGGGGGCGGAGGGCACGCGGTTCCTGCAGCGGATCCGGACCAGCGACGTCCTGGAGTACGAGGTCGTGGGGTTCGCGGACGACGACCCCGCGAAGCGCGGCCTGGAGATCGAGGGCGTGCGGGTGCTCGGGTCCGTGGACGAACTGCCCGACGTGGTGCGGTCCGCGTCCGCGGACCAGGTCTTCGTGGCCATCCCCAGCCTGGGGCAGGAGGGCACCCTGGCCATGATGTCCCGGTGCATGCGTGCGCACGTGCCGGTCCGCCTGGTGTCCGACCTCCTGCACCTGCTCGTGTCCGACACGAGCGTCCAGACGATCGACGGCGTGCCCACCTTCGACATCCGCGGCGAGGGCGCGAACCAGGTGGCGCTGTTCTTCAAGCGCGCCTTCGACCTGGCCGTCTCCGGCACCCTGCTGCTGATGTTCTTCCCGCTGCTCCTGTTCATCGCGGCGATGATCAAGATCTTCTCGCCGGGCCCCGTGCTGTTCAAGCAGGTGCGCGCCGGCCAGTTCGCCCGCGAGTTCACGATGTGCAAGTTCCGCACGATGCGCCTGGAGACGGACGACTCGATCCACCGGGACTACGCCATCAACTTCATCACCGGGCAACGCCTCGAGTTCGAGGACAAGAAGCGCGCGAAGGACCAGGTCTTCAAGATGACCCGCGATCCGCGGATCACGCCGATCGGCGCCATCCTGCGGCGGACGAGCCTGGACGAGCTCCCCCAGCTCCTGAACGTGTGGCGCGGCGAGATGAGCATCGTGGGACCGCGCCCGCCGATCTTCTACGAGTTGAACCACTACAAGGAGTGGCACAAGAAGCGGCTCCGGGCGAAGCCCGGGCTGACGGGCCTGTGGCAGGTGAGCGGCCGGTCCACCGTCCCGTTCGACGAGATGGTCCTCCTCGACCTGTACTACATCGACCACTGGTCGCTGAAGACCGACCTCGAGATCCTGTTCCGCACGATCCCCGTCGTCTTCTCGGGCGAAGGGGCGTACTGAAGTCCGCGACCGAAAGGAGCATCTCGTGCTGTCCGTTGCCGTCGTGGGATGCGGGTACTGGGGCCCCAACCTGATCCGTAACTTCTCGCAGATGCCCGGCGTGCGCATGAAGACCGCGGTGGACCTGAACAAGGAGCGCTTGCGCCACATCGGCCAGCTGTACCCGGCCGTGCAGACCACCACGGCGTTCGAGGACGTCCTCGCCGACCCCGGGGCCGACGCCGTCATGGTGGCCACGCCCGTGTCGACGCACCACCGGCTGGCCAAGGCGGCGCTGGAGGCCGGCAAGCACGTCCTGGTGGAGAAGCCGATGGCCGCGTCGATCACCGAGGCCGAGGAGCTGACCCGCATCGCGGACGAGCGGGGCCTGGTCCTGATGGCCGGACACACGTTCCTGTACACGGCCGCCGTGAACAAGATGAAGGACCTGATCTCCTCCGGCGAGCTGGGGCACATCTACTACGTCAGCACCACCCGGGTGAACCTGGGGCTGTTCCAGGAGGACATCAACGTGGTGTGGGACCTCGCCCCGCACGACGTGTCGATCCTGAACTACGTGCTGGGGGCGGAGCCGGAGACGGTGGCGGCGCAGGGCCAGGCCTACATCCAGTCCGGGATCGAGGACGTGGCGTTCCTGCACCTGCGGTATCCGGGGGACATCGTGGCGCACACCCACGTATCCTGGCTGAACCCGGACAAGATCCGGCGCATCACGGTGGTCGGATCGAGGAAGATGCTGGTGTACGACGACGTCTCGACGACGGAGAAGATCCGGGTGTACGACAAGGGCGTCACCGTGCAGCCGCACTACGACACCTTCGGCGAGTTCCAGCTGTCCTACCGGTTCGGCGACATCTACACGCCGCGCCTGGACGACAACGAGCCGCTGAAGAACGAGTGCCAGCACTTCGTGCAGTGCATCCAGAAGAGGGAGGTCCCGCGTTCGGACGGCCGCTCCGGCCTGTCCGTGGTGCGGGTGATGCAGTTGGCGTGCGAGTCCATCCGGCGCAACGGGGAGCAGCTGTCGCTGGCTCCCGATCCCGAGACCCTGACCGAGAGAGGCTAGCCGTGAACGTCCCGTTCAACGACCTGCGGGCCCAGTACCACACGATCAAGCCGGAAATCGACGCCGCCATGTCCGAGATCCTCGAGCACTGCGCCTACATCGGCGGGCCGGCGCTCGAGAAGTACGAGAGGAACTTCGCCGCGTACTGCGGCACAAAGCACTCCATCGGCGTGGCCTCCGGGACGGCGGCGCTGCATCTGGCCTTCGCGGCGCTGGACATCGGTCCGGGCGACGAGGTGATCACCACGCCGTGGACCTTCATCGCCACGACGGAGGCCATCAGCCAGACCGGCGCCACGATCCGCTTCGTGGACTGCCGGCTGGAGGACGGCTGCATCGACCCGGCGCGGATCGAGCAGGCCATCGGCCCGCGCACCAAGGCCATCGTCCCGGTGCACATCTTCGGGCAGCCGGTGGACATCCACCCGATCCTGGAGATCGCGAAGCGCCGCAACGTGGCCGTGATCGAGGACTCGGCCCAGGCGCACGGCGCCGAGGTGGACGGCAAGCGCGTGGGCGGCTTCGGCCGGCTGGCGTGCTTCAGCTTCTACCCGGGCAAGAACCTCGGCGCGTACGGCGACGGCGGCGGCATCACCACGGACGACGACGCGCTCGCCGCGCGGATCCGCCTGCTGCGGGACCACGGCCGGACGACGAAGTACGAGCACCAGGTGGAGGGCTACAACTACCGCCTGGACGGCCTGCAGGCCGCGGTCCTGGACGTGAAGCTGCGGCACCTCGAGGCGTGGACGGAGGCGCGGCGCCGCTTCGCCGCGCGCTACGACGCGCTGCTCGCGGGCGTCGAGGGCGTGCAGCCGATCCGGCCGCGCCCGGGCGTGCGGCACGTGTACCACCTGTACGTGGTGCGGGTGCCCGATCGCGAGGCGCTGCTCCCGCTGCTCGCCAAGCGCGGCGTCGGCGTGGGCGTGCACTACCCGATCCCGCTGCACCTGCAGCCCGCGTACGCGCGGCTGGGCTTCGGCCCCGGCGCGTTCCCGAACGCGGAGCGGCTGGCGGCCGAGGTCGTGTCGCTGCCGCTGTACGCGGAGATGGCCGAGGACGCGCCGGCGTACGTGGCGTCGGTGCTGAGGGAGCTGGTCGCGGCGCGGGCCTGACGGCCCGTCCGCGCCCCGTCGCCCGGAACGGAGAGGAGGGATCGTGCAGCTTCGACCGACGGACGCCATCCTCGCGGTGAACCACCGCTGCAACACGTTCTGCGTGATGTGCGACATCTGGTCGAGGCCGGACCGGCACGAGCTCCCGCCCGAATGGTACCGGAGGCTCCCGCGGAGCCTCCGGAACATCAACATCTCGGGCGGGGAGCCGTTCCTGCGGGACGACCTCCCCGAGATCATCGCCGTGCTCCGGGACCACCTGGAGTCGCCGCGCTTCGTGTTCTCGACGAACGGCGTGCTGACGGACAAGATCGTCCGGCAGGCGACGGAGATGGCCAAGGGCGGGCCGATCGCGATCCGCATCTCCACCGACGGCGTCGGGGAGGTGCACGACCGGATCCGGAACCACAAGGGCTGCTTCGGGAAGATCATGCGCACCGCGAAGGAGCTGCAGGCGGCCGGGATCACCGATCTCGGGCTGGCGTGCACGGGGTCGAAGGACAACCCGGGCGCGCTGGGCGCGGTGAAGCAGCTGGCGGAGTCCCTGGGGGTGGACTACGTGTGCAGCGTGGTCCACTCCTCGGAGGTGTACTTCGGGAACCAGAACGACATGGTGCCGCGGGACGCGGTGACCCGGGCGGACCTCGTGGACATCGCCACGCGGCAGCTCCGCTCGCCGCGCCCGAAGGACTGGTTCCGGGCGTACTACACGGACGGCATCATCGATTACATCGACGGCAAGCCGCGCCGCGAGCCGTGCACGGCGGCGGTCCGGCACATCCACGTGGACCACCACGGCCGCGTGTTCCCCTGCAACATCCTGAACCGCCCGCTCGGCGACCTGAACACCGCCAGCTGGGAGGAGATCGAGGCGGCCGCGACCACGCCCGGCGTCCTGGAGGACGTGCGCACGTGCCCCATCCAGTGCTGGATGAGCTGCACGGTCGCGCCCGGCATGAAGGCGAATCCCCTGGTGCCGGCGAAGTGGATCGTGAAGCGCTGGCTCTCCGGGGCCACCCCCCGCGGCGGGGAGCCCGGGACGTCGCCGCGCCGCGCGGAGCACCCGGCGGCGTGACGCCCGCGCCCGGGCGGTTCGCCCGTCGATGAGGATCCTGGTCGTCAACAAGTTCTACTGGGAGAAGGGCGGCTCGGAGCGCGTCCTCTTCGACCTCGCGCACGGCTACGCCGCGGCCGGGCACGAGGTGATCCCGTTCGCGATGGCGTCGCCGCGCAACCTGCCCACGCCCTGGGCGGACCGGTTCGCGCCGGAGGTGCGCTGGGAGGGCGGCGGCGGCCTCGCCACGCTGCGCGCCGCCGCCGGCGTGATCCACTCCGGCGAGGCGAAGCGCCGGCTGGCCGCGCTGCTGCGCGACGCCCGGCCGGACGTGGCGCACCTGCACAACTTCCACCACCAGCTCTCGCCGTCGATCGTGGACGCCCTGCGCGAGGCCGGCGTTCCCGCCGTGCACACCCTGCACGACTACAAGGTCGTGTGCCCGAACTACCTCCTGTTCACGCGCGGCGACGTGTGCCGGCGGTGCGCGGGCGGACGGTACCTCCAGGCCGTCGTGCACCGCTGCGTCCGCGGGTCCGCGGCCGCGTCGGCCGTGGCGGCGGTGGAGTCCGCCTGGCACCGCGCGCGCCGCACGCTGGAGCGTGGCATCCGCGTGTTCGTGGCGCCGAGCCGCTTCCTCGCGGACGAGGTCCGGGCGATGGGCTTCCGCGGCCGCCTCGAGGTGGTGCCGAACGGCCTGGACGTCGACGCCATCCCCGCCGCGACCCGGCCGGGCGAGGGATTCCTGTACGCCGGCCGGCTGGCGCACGAGAAGGGCGTGGCCACGCTGGTCGAGGCGGCGCTGGCCGATCCCGCCCTGGGCGTGACGATCGCCGGCGACGGTCCCGACGCGGACGCGCTGCGCCGCGCGGCCGCGCGCGCGCCGGACCGCGTCCGGTTCTGCGGCGCGCTGCCGCGGGCGGAGCTGCTGGCGCGCCTCCGGTCGGCGCGCGCGGTGGTCATGCCGTCGCTCTGGCACGAGAACGCCCCGCTCGCCGCGCTGGAGGCGGCGGCGTCGGCCGTGCCGGTCATCGCGTCGCGCCGCGGCGGCCTGCCGGAGATCGTGCGGGACGGGGAGAACGGGATCCTGGTCCCGCCCGGGGATCCGGAAGCGCTGGCGAAGGCGATGCGTTCGCTGCAGGATTCCCCGGATCTCGCCGCGCGGCTCGGACGGCGCGGGCGCGCGATCGCCGCGGGCGAGTACCGCGTGTCGGACCAGGTCGCACGCATGCTGGAGCTGCTCGCGGAGGTGGCGTCATCCGGATCGCGATGATCGGGCAGAAGGGCGTCCCCGCGACCTTCGGCGGCATCGAGCGCCACGTCGACGAGCTGTCGCGACGGCTCGTCGAGCGCGGCTGCTCCGTGCTGGCGTACTGCCGCCGGTACTACACGCCGCCGGACGCGCGGCTGCCCGGCGTGACGCTCAAGCGCCTGCCGTCGTGGAACACGAAGCACCTCGACGCGATCACCCACACCATGCTCGCGACCGGCGACGTGCTCCTCGCCGGGGCGGACATCGTGCACTACCACGCGCTCGGCCCGTCCGCGCTGGCGTTCCTGCCGCGGCTCGCCGGCCGGAAGGTCGTCGTGACCGTGCACGGCCTCGACTGGCGGCGCGAGAAGTGGGGCCCGGCGGCGGCGGGATTCCTGCGGGCGTGCGAGTGGTCGGCGACGCGCTTCCCGCACGCGACGATCGTGGTGTCGCGCACGCTCGAGGAGCACTTCCGCTCGCGGGGCGGAGCGATCGTCCGGTTCATCCCGAACGGCACCGTGCTGCCGGCGCCGGCCCCCGCGGCGCCGCTGGAGACCCTGGGGCTCGCGCCGGAGCGCTACGTGCTGTTCGTGGGCCGGCTGGTCCCGGAGAAGGGCCTGCACGTGCTGCTGCGCGCGCACCGGGAGGCCGCCCCCGGGTGGCCGCTCGTGATCGCGGGCGAGGGGCACTTCACCGACGACTACGTCACGGAGTGCCGGAGCCTGGCGGGGGAGAACGCGCGGTTCCTGGGCGCGGTGTACGGGGAGACGCTGGCCGCCCTGCAGCAGCACGCCGCGGTCGTGGTGGTGCCGTCGTCCCTCGAAGGCCTGTCCATCGCCCTGCTGGAGGCCATGAGCTTCGGGCGGGCCGTGCTCGCCAGCGACATCCCGGAGAACGCCGAGGTCGTGGAGGGGGCGGGGGAGGTCTTCCGCCGCGGGGACGCCGGGGACCTCGGGCGGTCGCTCCGGAGCCTCCTGGACGACCCGGCCCGGCGGGGGACCCTGGGCGCGGCCGCCCGGCGGAGGATCGCCGAGCGCTACGACTGGGATCGCGTGACGGACCGGACGCTGGAGCTGTACCGCACCCTGGCCGGCCCGCGGGGCTCCTGAGGGCGGCCGGGCTCAAACCGGCCCCCGGATCGGTCGATACTCTCCCGAGTCCGTCCGCCCAGGGGGGTCGCCGCCCGATGGATCGCCCGCAACGCCCGCAGGCGCGCTCCGGCCCGGCCGGAGGCGCCAAGCCCTCTTCCGCCGCGTCGCGCCCGGCCTCGCCGGACGTGGGTCCGCTGCTGTCGGCCGGGTTCGCCCTGATGGCCCTGGTCCCGATCCTGCTCTCGCTGTTCCTGCTCGCGAGCGGGGCGGGCGGGCTGGCCGGGATGCCCGGGGCGGTCGTGATCCTCATGATCGTGTCCGCCGGCGCCGGGTTCTTCCTGATCCGCCGCGAGCTGGCGCGGACGCTCGTCCAGATCCTGCGCGTCGCCAGCCGCGAGGCCTCCGCCGGCCTGAGCGACACGCTGCGCGAAGCCTCCGAGGACGAGATCGGCCGCATCACGACCACGATCCGCGAGATCACGTCCGAGCTCACGACGGGCCGGGCGCCCGAGTCGAAGCGCTCCCGGGACCGGCTGGACGACGGCATCGCGCGCGTCGCGCACGCGGTCCAGGCGGCCGCGGGGACCGAGGATCTGCGGGCCATGCTCGTCGAGGGCGGTCTGGAGTGCCTCCACGGCCGCGCGGCGTACTTCGTCGGCATCGACGAGGCGAAGGGCGACTTCGTGGTGCTCGACGCGGCGGGCGAGGAGTCCGAGACGGCGATGCGCTGGCGCGCGCCGCTGGGCGAGGGCATCCCGGGACGCTGCGCGCGCGAGGGCCGCGCGTTCCATCTCGACGGCAACGTGCCCGAGGGCGGGCCCGCCTTCGCGAAGCCGACGACCACGCTCGTGGCCGCGCCCGTCCGGCTGGGCGAGACGCTGCTCGGCGTGCTCGTCGTCGAGGGACGCGCCGGGGAGGGCGCCTTCGGCGAGGAGGACGCCGCGCTGCTGGGCGGCTACGCCACGATCGCCGCGACCACCCTCGGCGCGTGGAGCGCGCGCGAGCGGCTGGAGCGCTCGATCGACGACATCCTGGCCGGGCTCGCGGCGCAGATCGAGGCGCGCGACCCGTACGCGCGCGGCCACGCCGCCCGCGTCGCGCGCTACTGCGACCAGATGGCGCGCGCGCTGCACCTGGACGCGGACACGCGCGCGACGCTCCGGCGCGCCGCGCTCGTGCACGACCTCGGGAAACTCAACCTCCCGGAGACGCTCCTGAAGAAGGAGGGCGCATTCACGCCCGAGGAGCTGGAGCTCGTGCGCACGCACGCGGCCGCCGGCGACAAGCTGCTGCGCTCCATCCCCGCGCTCGCGCCGCTCGCGCCGCTGGTGCGCCACCATCACGAGCGGTGCGACGGCAGCGGCTACCCCGACAAGCTCAAGGGCGACGCGATCCCGCTGCCCACGCACGTCCTGATCGTGGCGAACGCGTTCGACATCATGACGTCGGACCGCTCGTACCGGAAGGCGGCGAAGCTGACCGACGCGCTCGAGACGCTGCGCTCGAAGGCGGGGGAGTGGTACGACCGCCGCGTCGTGCAGGCGCTGCTCGGACTGGACCGCGGCGCGCTGCGCGCGACGGAGGACGCCGCCGAGGGCGGCGCCACCGTCCGCGGCCGCGCCACCGCCTCGGTGTCGGTGCGCGAGTGACGCGACGGGGCCCGCGGGCCCGGTCGCACCCGCCCGGAATGCCCCGGCACCGTCTTGACAGCCGGACGCGCGCCGCCTACCCTGTTCCAGCCTTCGAGCGGGAATAGCTCAGTGGTAGAG
>CAYYFX010000009.1:42426-57698 GCA_964471155.1 uncultured Gemmatimonadota bacterium
AAGGTGGATGTCGCGGGTTCAAGTCCCGTTTCCCGCTCCATTCTTCGCGAGGACGCAGGCGACCCTGCGTCCTCGCTTCCTGCAGGGCGGCATAGCCAAGTGGTAAGGCAGAGGACTGCAAATCCTTCATCCCCAGTTCGAATCTGGGTGCCGCCTCCAGCACGAGCGCGAACCCGGGGAACCCCGCGCACGGCTTCCGGGCGGGAAGCGCCGGGATGGCGAAACCGGCAGACGCGGCGGACTTAAAATCCGCTGGGGACTCCCCGTGCGGGTTCGACTCCCGCTCCCGGCACCCGCCCGCCGTGACCGACCCCGCCGCCCCGGACGGGGTCCCGATCCGGAGTCGCCCCGGGCCGTGACCCGGGCGAGGTGCGCAGCCCGCCGATGACCGAGAAGCCGCCCGCGGCCCAGGCCGACACCCGCACCGGACTGCGCGCCATCCTTGCCGACGTGGCCGGGATCGCCGGGAGCCAGTACGTCCTCCGCTTCGCCACGATGATCCGCGGGTTCGTGGTGGCACGGGTGCTCGGCCCGGCCGGCAACGGGCTCTGGCAGCACTACTCGCTCATCTTCGAGTACGGCCAGAGCGCGCAGCTCGGCTTCATGGAGGGCTACAACAAGCGCATCGGCCACCTCATCGGCAGCCGGGACGACGCGCACCTGGAGCGGGCCCGCGCCACCGGGATGACCGGCATCCTCGCCGCGGGCTCCGTGCTGTGGGCGGCGCTGGGGGTGGTCGTGGCGATGCGCTGGGACTCCCTGCACCCCACGGACCGCTGGGCGCTGCCGCTGCTCGGCGCGCTGGTGGTGCTGGAGCAGCTCACCAACACCTACAAGGCGCTCCTGCGCGCCACCGGGCGGATCCCGCTCATCACCCGGGTGCAGCTGCGCTTCGCCTTCTCGAACCTCGTGCTGTCCCTCGCGCTGCTGCCCGGCTTCGAGATGGCGGGACTGCTCGGCGCGTGGCTCGTGACCCGGCTCGGCACGACCGCGCTCTTCATCCGCGAGAGCGGGGACCCTCCGCGGTTCGGGTGGTCCGGCACCGAGGTGCGCGCGCTGCTCGTGGCCGGGTTCCCGATCTGGCTGTACAACCTCACGCGGCTCGCGCTGCGCAACGTGGATCGCGTGCTCGTGGACCAGGTGCTCCCGAACGAGAAGCTCGGGATCTACGGCCTCGCGGTCACGCTGTCCAGCCTGGTCCGGTACAGCGCGGACTCGGTGGGCTTCGTCATCTACCCCGTGTTCCTTCGCATGTTCGGGGAGACGCACGACCCGGCCCGGCTGCGCGAGCACCTGGAGAAGCCCACGGCCTTCCTCGCGCTGGTCACGTCCATCGTGCTCGGGTTCTCCTACCTGGTGCTGCACCTCCCGGTGCGGTGGCTGCTCCCGGAGTTCGTGGAGTCGATCACGATCTTCCGCCTGCTCACCGTCTCCATGGTCTTCTCGTGCCTGGCGATCCTGCCCGGGTACTACCTCATGGCCATCGACCGGCAGAACTGGCTCGTGCCGCTCGGCGCCGGCGCGGTCGCACTCAACTACTTCGCCGGGCTGGCGGCCATCCGCGAGGGGCACGGGCTCCCCGGCGTGGCGCTCGTCAGCGCGCTCGCCATGTTCCTGCACTGCACCGCGGTGATGGCCATCTGCGGGCGGCACGCGCGCGGGTCGGTCCCGGCCGGGCTGCGCTGGGTGGCGGAGTGCTACCTGCCGGTCGCGTACGCGGCCGGGCTCGTCCTGGCGCTGCGGGCCGCGGGGAACCTGCCGGTCGTGCGGGACTGGAGCGAGACGCTCCGGGCCTCCGTGCAGGGGGCGCTGTTCCTGATCGTCTCGATGCCGCTGCTCGTGCTGTTCGAGCGGCGCACGGGCTTCGTCAGGAAGCTGCGCGAGGGCCGGAGCGGGCGGAAGCCGCGGGCGAGCGATTGAGAAGTCGCATGAAGAGATCCTCGTAACCTCGTACCATCGAACCGATCGAGAACTCGGAACAGACCCGGCGACGGGACTCCTCGCCCAGGGCGCGCGCCCGGGCCGGGTCGGCGAGGAGTTCGCGCATCGCGTCCGCGAGGCCCTGCGGATCCCGGGGCCGGACCAGTCGCCCGTTGCGCCCGTCGTCGATCATCTCGGGCAGGCCGCCCACGCGCGTTCCGACGAGCGGCAACCCGGCGGCCATGGACTCCAGGAAGGCCATCGGGAAGGTCTCGACATCCGTGGAGCACAGCACGGACACGTCGAAGGCGGCCAGCACCGCCGGGATGTCGTCCCGCCGGCCGGCCAGCACGACGCGCGACGCCAGGTCCAGCGCGTGCACCTCCCGGGCGAGGTCCGGCGCGAGCGGCCCGTCGCCCACCAGGACGAAGCGCGCCTCCGGCAGCGCGTCGGCCACGAACCGCGCGGCGAGCAGGAACGTCTTGTGGTCCTTCTCCGGGCGCAGCACGGCGAGGATCCCGGCGACGGGCGCGTCGTCCGGGATTCCCCAGTCGCGGCGCACGCGCGCGCGCGCCTCCGCGGAGCCGAAGGGGGCGGGGTCGATCCCGTTCGGGATCACGTGCAACCGGGACGCGGGAACGCCCTTCACGGCCGTCAGGTACTCCCGCTGTCCGTGCGCCACCGCGACCCACGCCGTGCCGAGCGGGCGCAGCAGGCGGTTCACGGCATGCCGCGCGGCGGACATGTCGCGCTCCCCGGTGGAGTGCTCGGCCAGGATGCGCACAGGCACGCCGGCCAGCACCGCGGCCACGCGGGCCGCGACCCCGGTGGAGAAGCCGTGGGACAGGACGATCCGCACGCGCTCCCGGCGCATCAGCGCGACCGTGCGCGCGAGGAACCCCGGATCGAACCGCGCGCCGCCCGACAGGAGGTGCACCGGGACCCCGGCGGCGCGGAGTTCGTCCGCCACCGGTCCGAGCGCGTGCTGGCAGGCGACCACGGGGCGGAACCGCGACGGGTCGAGCGCGCGCGCGAGCGCGGCGATCTGGCGCTCCGCTCCGCCGACCGGCAGCGCCGGGACGAGGAAGAGGAGGGACACGGGCTCCGGCACGTCCGCCTCCGGCCGCTCGAGCGACAGGTTGCTGGAGAGCAGTCCTGCAAACGATTGAGGATACGGTGGTTCCGGTTGCTTGTCATCCGGGCCGGGCTGCGCTAGCGTCGGGGCCTCCTCCGGGGGATGTCCGCATGGCGCCTCGAGGCCTGTCCGCGCTCGCGATCCTCCTGTCGCTCCCCGCGTCGTTCGCTCCCGCCGCCGTCCGGGCGGCGACGCTGCGCGTCCCGCAGGATCACGGCACGCTCACCGCGGCGGTCCGGGCGGCCGCGCCGGGCGACGAGATCGTCCTCGCGCCGGGACGGTACTCCCCGGCGACCGGGGAGCGGTTCCCCGTCCGGCTCGCGGGCAAGTCGGTCCGCATCGCCGGCGCCGGGGCGCAGCGGACCGTCCTGGATGCCGCGGGCCGCACGCGGCACTTCGTGTTCGAAGGCGAGGACGTCTCCTCCGTGGCGGACGTCGGGCTGGAGGGCGGACACGCCGACGACGGCGGCGGGGCCGTGCGCCTGACCGGGCGCGCCGGGCCGGCGTTCGTGCGGGTGGTGTTCGCCGCGAACACCGCCGCGCGCGACGGCGACGCGGTGCTCTCGGACGGCGGCCACGCGCGCTTCGTGGCGTGCCTCTTCGAACGGAGCGACGGCAACGGCCCCACCGTCTGCGTGCGCGCCGGGACGCCGGAATTCACCGGCTGCACCTGGGGTGGTAACGCCGGGGCGGCGATCGAGGTGCGCGGGCGCGCCCGCCCCACGATCAGCTCGTGCGTGATCGCGTACCCGGGCCGCGGCGACGGGGCGCGGCTCGGCGTGCGGATCATCGCGGAGCCGGAGGCGGCGGGCCCGAACCTGTCGGACAACGCGTTCGTCGGATGCGACGACGGCGTCATCCGCGTGGACGGCGAGGCCGGGCTCGCGCTCGCGGCGGCCGTGGACGCGGCCCGGCGGACGCGCGGACTGCGCCGCGCGACGGGCGGGATCCGCGACGCGGACCGCGGCGACTGGCGCCTCGCCGGCAACGACCCCGGCGCCGACCGCCTGGGTGCGTTCGCCGGCCGCGACGGCCTGCCCGTCCCGCGCGGCGCGGACCCGGGCGGCGACCCGTCCGGACCCGCGCTGCTCGGCCCGAGCGCTCCGAACCCGTTCGCGCCGTTCACGACCGTCCCGTTCCGCGTCCCCGAACCGTGCCTTGTGGACCTCGGCATCTACAACGTCGTCGGCGAGCGCGTCCGCACGCTCCCCGCCGGCGATCTCCCCGCCGGCGAGCACGAGCGCGTCTGGGACGGTCGCGATGACCGCGGCGAGGACCTGCCGCCCGGCATCTACTTCGTCCGCATCACCATCGGCACGTCGATGGAGAGCCGACGCGTCGTCCTGGTCCGCTGATCCCCCGCGCCGGGGCGCTGCCCGCCCGCCGCGCCCGCCGCCGACCGCGCCCGCCCGGGCTCGCGGGGCCCCGTTCTTGCTGGGCTTGCGGCCATGCGTGCGCGCGGGGTGGTGTTCGCGGCGGCGGTCGCGGCCGGGATGGTGGCGGAAGGGACCGTGCTGCCGCTGGATCGGGACGCGGCGCGGCGCGCGTGCGGGGTCGCCGTGGCTGTCGCCGCCGGGTGTCGGCCGGTGTGGCCGGGCGTTGCCGCCGCGCTCGGGGTGCTGCGTGCCGCGTCGGCCCGGGAGGGGCACGAACGCCGCGCGCTCGTGCGCCCCGCGCGGTACGAGGGCGCGTTCGACGTCGAGGCGGAGGCGGGGACGGGACGGATCCTGCGGGTCGGCGCGCGGCGGATCCTGGTGTCGGAGCCGCCGCCGGGGTTTCCCGCGCCCGGCGAGCGCGGCCACGCGCTGCTCCGGCTGGATCCCGTGCGCTCGCGAGCGGAGCCGTCCGCCTTCCGCGCGGAGGTGTGGGCCCGGGCGAAGGGACTGCACGGACGGGGGCGCGTGCTGACCGCGGTGCGCGCCCGCGCGCCGACGCCGGGGTGGGAGGGCGGGCTCCGGCGCGCGGGGTGGACGTTGCGGGAGACCGCGCGTGCGCGGCTGGGCGCGGGGTCGTCGCCGGGCGCGGACCTCTCCGCGGCGCTGCTGCTCGGGGATCGGCACCGGCTGGAGGAGGACGTGCGCCGCGGCTTCCGGCATGCGGGGCTCGCGCACGTGCTGGCGCTCTCCGGAGCGCACCTCGCCGTGCTCGCACTCGGCCTCGCCACGCTGCTGCGGACCTGCCGCGCCCCGCGCGCGCTCACGGGCGTGCTCACGCTCGGGTTCGTCACCGCGTACACCGCCCTGACCGGTGCGGGCGCGCCGCTCGTGCGCGCCTGCGCCACGGTCGGCCTCGCCACGCTCGCCGATCTCCTCGGCCGGCGTTCGGCGTCGCTCGGGGCGCTGGGCTGGGCCGGGGGCGCCCTGCTGCTCGTGTTTCCCGCATGGCTGGGGGACGCGGGCTTCCGCCTCTCGTTCGCGGCGACCGCCGTCCTGGTGCTGTACGCCTCGGCGCGGCGACCGCCGGCCCCGCCGGGATGGCGCGGCCGCGCGCACGCGGCGGGCGCCGCGCTCGCCGTGTCGGCGCTCGTCACGCTCGGCACGGTGCCCGAGCTCGCGACGTCCTTCGGACAGGTGAGCGTCCTGGCGCCCCTCACGAACCTGGCGGCCGGACCGCCGTCCGCCGCGTCGCTCGGGTGGGGCGGGCTCGCCGCGTTCGCGCCCGTGCCCGACGAGGCCCGGCGGCTGCTCGCCCGCGCGGCGGAGCGCTCCTCCTCCGCGCTGCTGTTCGTGGTGGCGCACACGGGAACGTGGCCGGGCGGGGACCTGCCGTTCCCGGCCTTGCCCGCGCCCGCGCTGCTCGGCATCGTGCTGCTCACGGTCCGCGGCGCGCGCGGCGGGCGGCCCGGCCGCATCGAGCGCGCGGTCCTCCTGGCGGCGGCGTGCGGCACGGCGGCGGCGATCCGTCCGCACGAGCGCATGACGGTGCTGGACGTCGGCCAGGGCGACGCGGTGCTCCTCGAGTCGCGGGGACGGTCGGTGCTGCTCGATGCGGGGCCGCCCGGACGCGACGGCTACGAGTCCGCCGCCGCGCCCGCCGTACGCCGCCGGATCGTCCGTCCGCTCGATGCGTTCGTCGTGTCGCACGGGCACCTCGACCACATCGGCGGCGCGCCCGAGGTCCTCGCGCAGCGCGGCTTCCGCACGCTCGTGGTCCGGCCGGACGACGGGCACAAGCCCGACGCGCTCCGGGCGCTCGAGGACTCCGCCCGCGCGCGCGGCGTCGCGGTGCTCGCGGCGGCCGTGCCGGTGGATCTCCTGCGCGGGTCGCTGCGCGTGCGCGCGCCGTTCGGCGCGGCACCGCCCGGCGCCCTGGACGAGAACGACCGCTCGCTCGCCGCGCGCTGGCGGGCGCCCGCGTTCGAGGCGGGCCTGTTCGGCGACGGGGCGCGCCCGCCCCAGGACGCGCTGCGCGCGGCAGGCGCGCTGCGGCCCGCGGACGTCGTGCTCCTGCCGCACCACGGATCCCGCGAGAACACGGACGAGGACCTCCTCGCCGCCGTGCGTCCGGCGCTGGCGATCGTCTCCTGCGGGACCGGGAACACGTACGGCCATCCGCACGCGGAGACCCTCGGCCGCGTGCGCCGCGCCGGCATCCGGCACCTGCGCACCGATGTGGATGGGACCGTCACGATCACGGCGACCCGGCGCGGCTACCGCCTGCACTGGGTGCGCGATTGGCCCGGCCCCCGCGCGCTGTTCCCCTCCTTTGCACGATCCCGCGGCGTCCGCTAGACTGCACCGCTCCCCGGGATGGAAGGAGCCCCTCCGCATGCGCGCGGCCGTACTGGCTTCGGGACGCGGCTCGAACTTCGAGGCGCTGGAGCGCGCGTGCCGCGCGCCGGACTCGCCGGCGCGGCTCGTGCTCGTGGCCTCGGACCGGGCGGACGCTCCCGTGCTCGAGAAGGCGCGGCAGGCGGGGATCGCCGTGCACGTGTTCGATCCGGGGACGCGCCGCGGCGCGTGGGAACCCGCCGCCGTGGACGCGTTGATCCGCACCTTCGCGGCGCACGGCGTGGACGCGGTGTGCCTCGCGGGGTTCATGCGGATCCTGCCCGCGGGGATCGTGCGGGCGTTTCCCGGCCGCATCCTGAACGTGCACCCGTCGCTGCTGCCGTCGTTCCCGGGGACCCGGGCGCACCGGCAGGCGCTCGCGGCGGGGGTGAAGTGGACCGGGTGCACCGTGCACCTCGTGGACGAGGGCGTGGACACCGGTCCCATCGTGCTGCAGGCCGCGGTCCCGGTGCGGGACGACGACACCGAGGACACGCTGGCCGCGCGTGTGCTCGAGCGCGAGCACGAGATCTATCCCGCGGCCCTCCGGGCGCTCGCCGAGGGCCGCATTTCCGTGGACGGGCGCCGGGTCACGCTCCGGCCGCCCCTCGCCGTGAGGGAATCATGACGAGAACCGGATCCCCGGGAACCATCCCGGCACCCACGCGTCGCGGCAAGGTGCGGGACCTGTACGACCTCGGCGACCGCATGCTCCTGGTCGCGTCCGACCGCGTGTCGGCGTTCGACGTGATCCTGCCGCAGCCCATCCCGGACAAGGGGCGGCTGCTCACCGGCATCTCCGCGTACTGGTTCTCGCAGACCGACACCGTCGTGCCGAGCCACCTGCTCAGCACGCGCAGCGAGGACTTCCCGGAGCCGTTCCGGCACGCGCCGGATCTCGAGGGCCGCACCATGCTGGTGCGCAAGGCGGACCGCGTGGACATCGAGTGCGTCGTGCGCGGCTATCTCGCGGGCTCGGGGTGGAAGGAGTATCGCGAGACGGGCGCCGTGTCGGGGCACCCGCTTCCCGCCGGGCTGGTGAAGGGGGCGCGGCTGCCGGAGCCCCTGTTCACGCCGACCACGAAGGAGGACGAGGGCCACGACCGTCCGATCACGTTCGAGGAGATGTGCGACCTGGTCGGCGCGGACCTGTCCACGCGCCTGCGGAACCTCTCGCTGGACGTGTACCGGCTCGGGCACCGGGTGGCGCAGGCGCGCGGTTTCCTCCTCGCGGACACGAAGTTCGAGTTCGGCTTCATCGACGGCCGGCTGCACCTGATCGACGAGGCGCTGACCCCGGACTCGTCGCGGTACTGGAGCGTGTCGCAGTACCGCGAGGGGGAGCCGCCGGAGAGCTGGGACAAGCAGGTCATTCGCGATTGGCTGGAGAGCCGGGACTGGGACAAGACCCCGCCGGCTCCGGATCTGCCCGCGGACATCATCCGCCGGGCGCGGGAGAGATACCTCGATGTCTACCGTGCAATCACCGGAAACGATCTCGGGCGCTGACGCGCGGGGCGGCGTGCGCATCCGGCACGCGCTGCTCTCCGTGTACGACAAGACCGGCGTGGTGGAGTTGGCCCGCGCCATCGAGCGCTTCGGCGGCCGCGTGCTCGCGTCCGGGGGCACCGCCAAGGCGCTGGCGGAGGCCGGCGTGGACGTGCTCGCGGTGGAGGACTACACCGGACTCGCCGCGGGATGGGGCGGGCGCGTGAAGACGCTGCACCCGAAGATCCACGCGGGCATCCTCGCCCGGCGGGACGTGCCGGGCGACGTGCGGGAGCTGACCGACGCCGGCGCCGTGCCCATCGATCTCGTGTGCGTGAACCTGTACCCCTTCGAGGAGGCGGTCGCCCGCGGCGCCAGCCCCGAGGAGCGCACGGAGAAGATCGACGTCGGCGGTCCCACGATGCTGCGGGCCGCCGCGAAGAACTGGCGGCACGTGGTCGCGCTGTGCCACCCGGCGGACGTGGCGGACGTGGTGCGCGAGATGGACGCGAACGCGGGCACCGTGGGCGAGGCCACGCGCCGGCGGCTGGCCGCCCGCGTGTTCGAGCGCACGGCGTCGTACGACGCGGCGATCCACGAGGATCTCGCGCGGGAGGCGGCCGCTCCGGCCGCGTCCGCGGCGATGCCCGCGGACGTCCGCCTCGAGCTGCACCGCGTGGCGCCGCTGCGCTACGGGGAGAACCCGCACCAGGCGGCGGCGCTGTACGCGGAGGCGAACGTCGCCGAGGGCGCGCTCCCCGGCGGGTGGCGCAAGCTCGCGGGCGAGGAGCTGTCGTACAACAACTGGATCGACCTGGCGGCCGCGGCGGAGCTGGCCCTGGCCTTCGACGGCACGTCGTGCGCCATCATCAAGCACACGAACCCGTGCGGCACGGCGGTCGCCGCGTCGCAGGCGGCGGCCTGGGAGGCGGCGCTCGCCGCGGATCCGGTCTCCGCGTTCGGCGGGATCGCGGCGTTCAACCGCCCGGTGGAGGCGGACACCGCCGCGGCCCTCGCCAAGCTGTTCCTGGAGGTGGTGGTCGCGCCGGGGTTCACGGAGGGCGCCCTGGCCACGCTCCGCAAGAAGTCCCGGCTCCGCCTGGTCGAAGCGCCGGCCGGCGCGTTCCGCGCGCGCCGGCGCGAGTGGAAGGCGCTGCCCGGCGGCGTGTACCTCTGCCAGGAGGATCCCGGCCGCGCGGTCGCCACGCCGGAGTGGCGCGTGGCCTCGCAGCGTCCGCCGACGGCCGGGGAGCGCGCCGATCTCGAGTTCGCGTGGACCGTGTGCGCGTCCGTGAAGTCGAACGCGATCGTGTTCGCGAAGGGCGGCCGGTCCCTCGCCGTGGGCGCGGGGCAGATGAGCCGCGTGGACTCCGTGCGCATCGCCGTGGAGAAGGCGCGCGAGCTCGGCCACGACCTGCGCGGATCCGTCCTCGCCTCGGACGCGTTCTTCCCGTTCCCCGACGGCCCGCGACTCGCCCTGGAGGCGGGGGCGACGGCCATCGTGCAGCCGGGCGGATCGAAGCGGGACGACGATACGGTCGCCGCGGTGAACGAGAAGGGGGCCGCCATGATCCTGACCGGGCGGCGCGTCTTCCGGCACTGACGGGCGGCACGGCCGGGCGGCACGGACCGTCGCCCGCTTGACCGCCGGCGGGGGACCGCCGATGTTGACGGGATGATCCGCCGTGTCCGCCGCGCCGCGGCGTTCCTTCCGGGGCTCGCGTGCGCGGCGGCAACGTCCGCCGCGGCGCTCTCCCCGTTGCCCGATCCCGGGCGCACCGGGGCGCCGGAGGATCTCGCCGCGCTGGCCGCGGCCGGCCTGCATGGCGCCGCCGAACAGGGGTATCGGCGCGCCCTGGCCGACGGCGACTCCACCGCGCGCGCGCCCCTGCTCTGCCTCCTTCTCGCCGCCGGACGCGCTCCGGAAGCCGAGCGGCTGCTGGCCGGCTGGGGCGGCGCGACGTCGCTGGGCGGCGAGGCGCCGCTCTTTCTCGCCGCGAGGCTGCACGAGGCCGCGGGGCTTCCGGCGGAAGCCCTGGGCGCGTACCTCGCCTCGGCCGCGGGGGAGCCCCTCCTCGCGGACCACGCGGCGTACCGCGCCGGACTGGTCCTGGAGTCGCTCGACCGCGCCGAGGATGCGGTGGCGCAGTTCGAGGCCGCCGCCGCGGCCGCGCGCGGCCCCCGGCTCGGGGCCATCGGCGCGTTCCGGGGCGCGGGGCTGGCGGCGGCGCGCGGGGATCTCGCCCGGGCGCAGGCGCTGCTGGACCGCGTGCCGCCGCGGTCCGCGGTGGCGCGCGCCGACCTCCACGAGCTGCAGGCGCGGGTCGCGCGCGCGGCGGCGGACTCCGCCGCGGAGTCGGCCGCGTTGCGCGCCCTGCTGGAGGCCGCCCCCGCATCGGACGCCGCGTTGCGCGCCACGGAGCGCCTCGCGGAGCTGGCGCCGCCGGGCCCGGACGATCGGCTGGAGTTCGCGAAGGTCGCGATGGCCGGGCGGGCGTACGCCCGCGCGGCGGAGCATCTCCGCGCGCTCCTCGCGCGGCGGCCGGGCGGCGCCGATCCCGTGCGCGAGGGCGAGGCGCGGTTGCTGCTGGGCCGCGTGGCGATGGCACGGCGCGAGTACACGGCGGCGCGCGCCGAGTTCGCGCGCCTTCCGGACGGCGCGCGCCGCGCGGATCGCGAAGCCGCGACGCTCGACGCCGCGCGCTGCCTGTGGCGTCTCGGCCAGATCGACGCGTGCCTCGCGGAGTACGACGCCATCGCGACGGGCGCCTTCGCGGACTCCGTGCGCGCGCTGGCCGAGTTCGAGGCGGCCCGCGAGGCCCGCGACGACGACCGCCACGCGGAGGCGGCCCGGCGCTTCGCCGCGTTCCGGCGTGCGCGCCCTGCCCACGAGCTCGCGGACGACGCGGCGTGGTTCGAGGGGCTCGCGCGGGCGAAGGCGGGCGACACGACGGGAGCGCTCGCGGCCCTGCTCGCGCTGCGCGAGACCTATCCGCGATCCGACCGGCGCGAGGAGGCGGCGTTCTGGTCCGCGCGCGCCCATGTCGACGCGGGAGACCGGGACACGGCCTGCCACGAGCTGGCGTTCGTTCGCGCCGAGTACCCGGACGGGTACTGGGCCCAGCGTGCGCTCGCGCTCGCGACGGAGCTGGGCTGCGGCCCGGATCCGGCCGGCGCGCCGCCCGCGGAGCGCGACGCGGCGGACTGGGTCCGGCAGGAGCTCGGCGGGACCGCGGCGGACGCGGCGCACCTCGCGGCGATCACGGCGTCCGAACCGTTCCGGCGCGCGCGCGCCCTCGCCGCGCTCGGGCTGCGCGACGAGGCGGAGGCGGAGCTGGAGGGGTTGCGCCACACCGTCGCGCGCGATCCGGCGCGGCTGCTGCTGCTCGGCGAGGCGGCGCGGGTCATCGGCGTGCCGCGCGAGGGCATGCGCGCCGCCGCGTCGCTGAAGTCGCGGGCGGGCGCCGACGTGCTGCCGGGCACGCTGCCGCCGTCGGTCGCGCGGCTGCTGTACCCGGTGACGCACCTGGACAGCGTGCGCCGCTGGGCCGCGGAGAACGACCTGGACCCGCTCTTCGTGTACGCCGTGATGCGCGAGGAGAGCTGGATGGACGCCTCCGCGGTGTCCGGTGCGGGCGCGCGCGGCCTGCTGCAGATCATGCCGTCCACGGGCTACGATCTCGCCGTGCGCTCGGGGCTGCGCGGGTTCTCCGCGGCGGACCTGTTCGTGCCCGAGGTGAACGTGCGGCTCGGGACGCGCTACCTGCGGGAGCTGCTGGACGACCTGGACGGGGAGCCGCTGCTGGCCCTGGCGGCGTACAACGCGGGCAAGCGGAACGCCCTGCGCTGGCGATCGGACGGGGAGGGCTTCGATCCGGACCGCTACGTGTCCGGCATCACGTACCGCGAGACGCACGGGTACGTCCAGAAGGTGCTGCGCACGTGGGCGATCTACCGGGCGCTGTGGTCGGACACGATCGAGCGGCTGCCGCCGCCGGGAGGGGAACCGCATGAGGGATGACCCCGCGGGCTTCCGGCGCCTCGCGCTGGCGGGCGTGGCGCTCGCGTCCCTGGGCGCGGGCCCGTCCGTGCCGCCGGCCGCGGCGGCGGACGGCGACGCCGCCACGCTCGTGCCGCCGCCGGCCGCCCACACGTTCGGGTTCCGTCGCGTGACGCGCCGCGAGCTGGCACTCGTGATGCCGGGAACGTCGCTCGTGTCCCCCGGCGGCGTGGCGGTCACCCGCCTCGCGTCGACGGACGACGCGGGGACGCGCGACGACGACGACGAGGTCACGGTCGTGGCCGCCGACACCGGCGGCAACGCGATCTTCACGTCGTTCGGGCTGACCCGGGCCGCGCGCTGGGACGGGAAGGGCACGGCGGTCGGCCCGCTGTCCGCGCCGGCCGACGTGGCCCTGGACCGTGCCGGGCTGCTCGCCGTGTCGGACACCGGCAACCGCCGCGTGGTGATCCTGCGGCACGACGGGAAGAGCCTCACGCCGCTCCGCGCGCACGAGGGCTTCGGCGAGCCGCTCGGGATCGCCGCGGACGGCGCCGGCGGGTTCCTCGTGTGCGACCGCGCGGCGGATGCGGTGGTCCGCCTCGACGCGGAGACCGGACGGCGGACGACCTTCGGACTGGAGGCGGCGTTCTCGCGGCCGGTGGACGTCGCGACGGTGGCGGAGGGCGATCGGCTCGCCGCGGGGCACAAGCGCACGGTGGTCGTGGCGGACCGCGACGGGCGCCGGCTGCGCTCGTTCGATCCGGCCGGCGCCCTGCGCGCCGCGCGCGACGCCGGGACGCTCGCCGCCGCCGCCGCGTCGTTCGACGACGTCGACATCGACTACCACGGCAACGTCTTCGCGGTCGACCGGAAGGCGAACCGGATCCACAAGCTGCGCGAGGACCTGTTCCCGCTGGACACGTTCGGGACGCGGGGGACCTCGCCGGGGCAGTTCCTCGGGCCGCGCGGCATCGCTATCCACCGGCGCTTCGGCCAGGTGTTCGTCACCGAGGAGGACGGCGGCCAGTACCTGTGGATCGGGACCGACGTGCGGGACGCGCGCGCGCGGAACGAGGACGGCGGCATCCGGCTGGATTACCTGCTCACGGAGGAGTCGCTGGTGGAGGTGCGCGTGCTGGACGCCCGCGGCGGCACGGTCGCGCGACTGGTGGAGGAGGCGCGGCAGGGCGCGGGCCCGCACGCCGGGTTCTGGGATGGCACGAACGCGGAGGGGGCGCGCGTGGCCGCGGGCACGTACACGATCGACATCGCGGCGCGCGCGACCTACGCGTCCCGCTCGTCGTTCGAGCGCCGCCGGCAGATCACGGTCCGGCTGCCCGCGGCGGGCGCGCGGCCGTGAAGCCGCCGCGGCTGGACTTCCGCGAGCTGGAGCGGGAGATCCAGGAGGCGGCGGCCCGCGCGCGCGTGGACGCACAGGACGTGGCCGACCGCCTCCGCGTCGATGCGGGGGCGGTGGCCGAGCGGCTGCGCCAGGAGGCGCAGGCCGCGGGGCGGCGCGTGCGCCGCGAGGCCCCGCGCAAGGCCATCCATCTGGCGTCCCTCGTGATCCCGCTGGGCATCCTGCACCTGCCGATGGACGCGGTGCGCCGCGCGCTCGCGCTCGCGGCGGTGGCGCTGCTGGTCGTCGACCTGGCGAAGATCCACCAGCCGCGGGCGCGCTCGCTCTTCGTGACGTTCTTCGGTCCGCTCATCCGCCGGCACGAGCACACCGGCATCACGGGATCCACGTACATGCTCGTGAGCGCGCTGCTGGCCACCTACCTCTTCCCGGCGACGGAGGCCGCCTGCGCGCTGGTCTTCCTCGTCCTCGGGGACACGATGGCCGCGATCGTCGGCATGGCCTGGGGGCGGACGCCGCTCTTCGGGAAGTCCCTCGAGGGCTTCCTCGCCGGGTTCGCCGCGTCGCTCGCGGGCGGCCTCCTCCTCGTGCCGGAGCTGCCGGTGCTGGCGGTCACGCTCGGGGCCCTCGCCGCCGCTCTCGTGGAGGTGCTGCCGATCCCCGTGGACGACAACTTCCGGATCCCCCTCGTCGCCGGGCTGGTGCTACATTGGGCCGCGTGACGGGACCGGGGAGGCGGAGGTGGAGCCCATGGGCAGCGCGCGTGCGGTCATCGAGTCGGGGCCGGAGTCGGCCCGCTTCCACATCCATTCCGAGCAGGGCCGCGGGCGCGGGGCGCTGACCACGCTGCTCGCCGTGCCGCGCGAGGGCGATGCGCTCAGCGTCGCGCTGCGCGACCTGCACGATCCCGGCGGTCCGGCGGACCTGGACACCCGGCTCGGCCGCCTCGCCGCGTCCGCGCCGGACGGCACCGCGTTCCTCGTGGCGCTCGACGATCTCGCGTGGGTGTTCCCGTCGGCCGCGGTGACGTGCCGGCGCCTGCGCGGGCGGGACGTGGAGACGCTGGCGGAGCCGCAGGTGGTGCGCCTCGCGCCGGGCGACCGGATCGAGTTGGCCGACGCCGAGGGCCTGCTCGGCCGGCTCACCGCGGAGCCGCCCGCCGTCGCCGCGCCCGCGCCGGCCCGGGTTGCCGCCGCGCCGGCCGAAGCGGCGGAGTCCGTCGCCGTGCCGCGCCGGCGGCTTCCGGTGCGCCGCATCGCCACGGTCGGCGCCGCCTTCGCGGGAGCGGCCGCGCTCGCGACGGCGTTCTTCGCGCTGTCCCCGCGCCCGCCCGCCGACCGGACCGACGCCTCGGTGGCGCCGTCGCTGGAGGACCGCATGGTCGCGCTGCTGACGGGCGGCTCCGACCGGCCGTCCCCGGCGCCGGCGGACTCCGGCGCGGCGCGCGACCCGGCTGCGGCCGGCGAGGGCGAACCCGCCGCCGAGCCGGCGCCGTCCGCCCCGGCGGCGCCGGCGCCCGCCGCCGCGGACGAGGCGGCGCTCGCGACCTCCGGGGTCGATCCCGACCTCCCCCCCCTCGACCCCGCGGCCCCCCGC
>CAYYFX010000009.1:57708-61389 GCA_964471155.1 uncultured Gemmatimonadota bacterium
GGGGGGGCGCGCCCACCGTGGGGGGTTCAACCGGACCCCCCCGTGTTCCCCCCCGCGGCCCCGCGCCCGGCGCCGTGGGAGTTCCGCGCGGGCGGGCCGATCACGTCGTCGCCGTTCCTCGGCGCGGGGCACGTGCTGTTCGGCAGCCGCGACGGCAACCTGTACTGCCTGGACGCGGCCACCGGCGACCTCCGGTGGACGCGCGCCGCCGGCTCCGGCGTGGGCTCCTCGCCCTGGGAGCAGGACGGCCTGTGCTTCGTGGGCACCTACGGCGGGGACGTGCTCGCGGTGGACGCCGCGTCCGGCGACGTGGTGTGGCGCGCGCGCACGGGCGGTCGCGTGGTGGCCAGTCCGGTGCTCGCGAACGGCGCGGTGGTGATCGGCTCGTACGATGCGCGCGTCCACGCCTTCGAGCGGGAGACGGGGGAGAAGCGCTGGTCGATCGCGACGGGCGGCGCGGTCCGCGCCTCCGCCGAGCCGCTCGGGGACGACGCCGTGGTGGTCGGCTCCCTGGACGGCGTGCTGCACTGCCTCGACGTCCGCGACGGGACCACGCGCTGGCGGCACCGCGGCGCCTCGTCGATCCTGGCGCCGGCCGCCGTGGACGCCGCGGGCAAGCGCGTATACGTGGGCACGCAGGACGGCACGCTGCGCTGCCTCGACGCCGCGGACGGGAAGTCCCTCTGGACGGCGTCGCTCGGCGCGGACGTGAACGCGAAGCCCCGGCTCGCGGCCGGGCTCGTGCTCGCGGGCACCGGACGGGGACGGCTCGTCGCGCTGGACGCCGGGAGCGGCGAGGTCCGCTGGGAGGTCCAGGCCGCGCGGGGCTTCGACACGACCCCGCTGGTCCTGGACGACCTCGTGGTGGCGCCGTCCGCGGACGGAACGCTCCACTTCCTGGACGTGCGTACCGGGGAGGTCCGGGAGCGCCGGCGCCTGCCGTCCGAGATCTTCACCTCGCCGGCCGCGGGGGAGGGGCTCCTGTACGTGGGCACGCTGCGGGGCACGTTCCACGCCCTGGACCTGCCCTGACGGGGCTCCGGCGCCGGCCGGAGTGGTCGCGGCCCGCCTTGACAGGCCTTCGCGGCGGGCCCTAGGCTCCTTCGCTCCGAACGCCGCTCGCCGCGCGGGAGATCCCGCGGGAGGTGCGCCGGACGGGCCCGGGCGACCGGTCCAGGCGCCCCGGGCTTGACGCGGTCGGATCCCGCCCGTTTCTTCCGGTTCGCGTTTCGCGGCCCGGATCCCTGGTCCGGCCCTTACCCGGGGGATGCATTTGAAGTTCCTCACCCGGCTGTTCGGCAGCCAGCAGTCCCGCGACCTGCGCCGCTACTGGCCCCTCGTCGAGGAGATCAACGAGGCGATGCGGGGCCTCGAGGCCCTGCCCGACGAGGCCCTGCAGGGGAAGACCGCGGAGTTCCGCGCCCGGCTCGCGCAGGGCGAGCCGCTCGAGGATCTCGTCATCCCGGCCTTCGCGGTCGTGAAGGACGCCTGCCGCCGGCTCAAGGGGCGGACGTTCCAGCTCGTGGGGCATGAGGCCGCCTGGGACATGGTCCCGTTCGACGTGCAGCTCATCGGCGGGATGGTGCTGAACGACGGGCGGATCGCGGAGATGGGCACGGGCGAGGGCAAGACGCTCGTCGCCGTGCTGCCGCTGTACCTGAACGCGCTGGAGGGGAAGGGCGCGCACCTCGTCACCGTGAACGACTACCTGGCGTTGCGCGACAGCCAGTGGATGGGCGAGGTCTTCCGCTTCCTCGGGCTCACCGTGGGCGTGATCCAGCAGGGGCAGACGCCGGCGCAGCGCCGCGTCGCCTACGCCGCGGACATCACCTACGGCACGAACAACGAGTTCGGCTTCGACTACCTGCGGGACAACATGGCGGTGCGCGCGGAGGACCGCGTGCAGCGCGGGCACCACTTCGCCATCGTGGACGAGGTGGACTCCATCCTGATCGACGAGGCGCGCACGCCGCTCATCATCTCCGGTCCGGTGGAGAGCGACACGCACCGCTTCGACGAGCTGAAGACGCCCGTGCAGCGCCTGTTCGCGAAGCAGCGGGAGCTGGTGAACGCGAAGATCGCGGAGGCGGAGGCGCTGCTGGAGAAGGCCGACCAGGCGAAGGACGAGGACGCGCGCCGGGAGGCCGGGCGCCTGCTCCTCCTCGCGCAGCGCGGCGCCCCGAAGAACCGCCGCTTCATGAAGCTCCTGGCCGAGACCGGCGTGAAGAAGCTCATCCAGGACATCGAAGCGGACTACATGCGGGACAAGACCCTGCACGAGCTGGACGAGGAGCTGTACTACACCATCGAGGAGCGCCGGCACACGTGCGACCTCACCGAGATGGGCCGGAACCTCCTCAGCCCGCGGGATCCCGAGATGTTCGTCCTGCCGGACCTGGCGGACGAGCTCACCCGCATCGAGGGGGACGGGGAGCTCGACGAGCGCGGCAAGCTGGAGGCGAAGGAGCAGCTCCACGCCACGTACGACGAGCGCGCGCAGCGCGTGCAGAACCTGAACCAGCTGCTCAAGGCCTACGCCCTGTACGAGAAGGACGTGAACTACGTCGTCGAGGAGGGGAAGGTCGTCATCGTCGACGAGTTCACCGGCCGCATGATGCCCGGCCGCCGCTTCTCCGACGGGTTGCACCAGGCGCTGGAGGCGAAGGAAGGCGTCCACATCGAGCGGGACAACCAGACCCTCGCCACGATCACGCTCCAGAACTACTTCCGCATGTACAAGAAGCTCGCGGGGATGACCGGCACCGCGGAGACGGAAGAGTCGGAGTTCATGCAGATCTACAAGCTGCCCGTCGTGGTGATCCCGCCGAACCGTCCGGTGGCGCGGAACGACCACGAGGACCAGCTGTTCCGCACGAAGCGGGAGAAGTTCAACGCCGTGCTGCAGGAGATCGAGGAGATCCACAAGGGCGGCCGCCCCGTGCTCGTGGGCACCACGTCCGTGGAGACCTCGGAGCTCATCTCCCGGATGCTGAAGCGCTCGCACATCCCGCACTCGGTGCTGAACGCGAAGTACCACCAGCAGGAGGCGGAGATCATCTCCCGCGCGGGGCTGCCCGGGGCGGTGACCATCGCGACGAACATGGCCGGCCGCGGCACGGACATCAAGCTGGGCCACGGCGTGGCCGAGGCGGGCGGGCTGCACATCATCGGCACGGAGCGGCACGAGGCGCGCCGCATCGACCGGCAGCTGCGCGGCCGGGCCGGGCGCCAGGGGGATCCGGGATCCTCGCGGTTCTACCTGTCCCTGGAAGACGACCTGATGCGGCTGTTCCAGTCGGATCGCGTCGCCACGATCATGGACAAGCTGGGCGTGCAGGAAGGCGAGGTCATCGAGCACCGGTTCATGACCCGCGCCATCGAGAAGGCGCAGAAGCGGGTGGAGGAGCAGAACTTCGGCATCCGCAAGCACCTGCTCGAGTACGACAACGTGATGAACAAGCAGCGCGAGATCATCTACGGCCGCCGGCTCGAGAGCCTGGAGGGCGCGGACCTGGCGGCGGAGTGCCGGAACCTCATCGCCGACATCGCGGCCGCCACGGTGGAGGAGCACACCGCGGCCGCCTCGGACGACGCGGCGCAGTGGGACTACGGCGCGTTGCGCCACGCCTTCGCGGGCTTCACGCTCGATCCTCTGACCGGCCTCGACCGCACGGTGTCGGC
>CAYYFX010000009.1:61399-61902 GCA_964471155.1 uncultured Gemmatimonadota bacterium
GGACTTCGAGGCGGCGGCGCACGACGGGCGCGGTTCGCCGGAGCTGAAGGAGTTCGGCGCGCAGGCCGTGCTCGCGCGGTACGGGGAGCGCGAGGCGCTCGTGGGACCGGAGCTGTACCGGCAGTTCGAGCGGTTCGTCACGCTGACCACGATCGACCAGAACTGGAAGGACCACCTGTACAGCCTGGACCGGCTGCGCGAGGGCATCGGGCTGCGCGCGTACGGGCAGAAGGACCCGCTCCTGGAGTACAAGAAGGAGGCGTTCCAGCTGTTCTCCGATCTCATGGATCGGATCGACCTGCAGACGGCGGAGCGGCTCATGCGCACGGAGATCCGGCTCGAGGCGCCGCCGCCGCCGCCCCGGGTCCCCGTGGGCGTGGCGCACCAGCCGGCCGCCCCGTCCGGTCTCCCGGCCCCGGCGGGCGCCCCGGCGTCCCCCGTGGCCGCCGGCGCCCCCGCCGCGCGCGGCCGGCTCCCGGTCACGCCGCCCCGCCCCGCCGCCT
>CAYYFX010000010.1:0-22877 GCA_964471155.1 uncultured Gemmatimonadota bacterium
TGTTCAGCGTCTGCCCGAAGATCCACAGCGACACCAGCGCGCCCGTGACGGCGAGCGGCACGGAGAGCAGGATGGTGAGCGGGTGGAGGAAGCTCTCGAACTGCGCCGCGAGCACGAGGTACACGAACACGAGCGAGAACAGGAACAGCAGGTACAGCGCGCTCGACGACTCGCGGAACTCCCGCGACTGCCCGGCCACGTCGTGCCGGATGCCGGGAAGCTCCGTCTCGCGGATGCGATCCAGGTCCGACAGCGCCTTGCCGAGCGCCACTCCCGGCGCCAGGTTCGCGGTGATCGTGGCCGAGCGGATGCGGTTGTAGTGGTTCAGCGCCTTGGGCGCCACCGTCTCCTCCACGCGGATCACGTTCGCCAGCTGCACCAGCCCGCCGCCCCCGCCGCGCACGTAGACCTCGTCCAGGATGTCCGGCGTGGCGCGCTGCCCGGGCTCGAGCTGCACGATCACGTCGTACTGCTTGGAGCCGCGCTTGAAATCCGTGACCACGCGCCCGCCGAGCAGCGTCTCCAGCGTGCCGCCGATCTCCGTGATGGACACGCCCAGCCCCGCCGCGCGGTCCCGGTCGATCGTGATGTCCAGTTGCGGCTTGTTCAGGCGCAGGTCGGAGTCCAGGTTCACGAGGTAGCCGAGCTCCTGCGCCTTCTGCATCATGACGCCCGTGGCGCGCCCCAGCTCCTCGTACGTGTCCGCCTGCAGCACGTACTCCACCGGGCTGGAGCTGAACTGCCCGCCGAGGCTCGGCGGGTTGATCACGAACGCCAGCACGCCCGGGATGGAGAAGGTCTGCGGGAACAGGCCGGCCACGATCTCCTGCTGCGTCCGCTCGCGCTCGTCCCGGTCCTTCAGCAGGAGGAACACGAACCCGTTGGTGACCTGTCCCGGCCCGCCGAACCCGAGGCCGGTGGCGGAGAAGAGACCCTCGGTCTCCGGCTGCGCCAGCAGGACCTTCTCCAGCTCCCGCATGTACCGGTCCGTGTACTGCAGCGTGGAGCCCTCCGGCGCGATCACGATGCCGAAGCCGACGCTGCGGTCCTCGGTGGGGACGAGCTCCGAGGGCAGGATGCGGAACACGAGCGCGGAGGCGGCCACGACCAGCACCGCGGAGGCCACCATGAGCCAGGGCCGGCGGAGCGACCAGCCGAGCGTGGCGCGGTAGGCGCGGTCCAGCCCGTCGAAGAACGCCTCGAAGCTGCGCGACGCCCAGTTCTGCTTCCCGGAGCGCAGCGGCTGGAGGATGCGCGAGCACAGCATGGGCGAGAACGACAGCGCCACCACCATGGACAGCGTGACGGCCACCGCCAGGGACACGGCGAACTCGCGGAACAGCCGTCCGACGTTCCCGGTGAGGAAGCCCACCGGGATGAACACGGCCACCAGCGCGATCGTGGTGGCGAGAATGGCGAAGCCGATCTCGTTCGCGCCGTCCAGCGCGGCCTGCCGCCGCTTCTTGCCCATCTCGATGTGCCGGAACACGTTCTCCAGCATCACGATGGCGTCGTCCACGACCAGCCCGATCGCCAGCACGAGCGCGAGCAGCGTGAGCATGTTGATGGTGTAGCCCAGGAAGTACACGACCGTGAACGTCCCGATGATGGACACCGGGATGGCCACCGCGGGGATCAGGGTGGCGCGGAAGCTCTTCAGGAACGCGAGCACCACGAAGAACACCAGCGCGGCCGCGATGAAGATGGTCTCGATGACCTCGTCCAGCGACTCCTGGATGAACGTGGAGGAATCGTAGGCGGGTTCGATGGTCACGCCCGCCGGCAGCCTTTCCTGCAGCCCCGGCAGGGCGTTCTGGATCTCGCGCGCCACCTCGATGGTGCTGGCCTTGTTCTGCTTCACGACGCCCAGCCCGATGGAGGGCGTCCCCCTCCATCGCGCGATCGTGCGCTCGTCCTCCGGGCCGATCTCCACCCGGGCCACGTCGCCCAGGCGGACCCGCCGTCCCTCGGTCTCGGACACCACGATGTCGGAGAACTGCTGCGGCGTGCTCAGCTCCCCGCGGGTGCGCACGGAGAACTCCCGCTCCTCGCCCTCCACGCGCCCGCCGGGGATCTCGGCGTTCGCGCGGCGGATGGCGACCTCCACGTCCGCGGGGGTCAAGCCGCGGGAGGCCAGCCGGGCGGGATCCAGCCAGACGCGCATGGCGTACCGGCGTTCCGCGCCGATGAACACGTTCGCCACGCCGGGCAGGCGCTGCAGCGTGTCCTTCAGGTCCACCTCCGCGATCTCGGAGAGCCGCAGGGGATCCACCGTCTCGCTGTACAGCGAGATCCAGAAGATGGGCTGCGCGTTCGTGTCCACCTTCGACACGATGGGATCCTCCGCCTCCGTCGGCAGGGTCTCCCGCACGCGGGCGACGCGGTCGCGCACGTCGTTCGCCGCCTCGTCCACGTCCCGGCCGAGCTCGAACTCGACCGTGATCGACGAGCCCTGGTCCTGGCTGGCGGACGTGACCGTCTTGATGCCCTCGATCGTGGCGAGCTGCTCCTCCAGCACGTCCGTGATCTCCGTCTCCACCACGCTGGCGCTGGCGCCGCGGTACAACGTGACGATGGAGACGACCGGCGGATCGATGTCCGGGTACTCGCGCACCGGCAGGCGCCCGAGCGAGACGAGCCCGAGCAGGATGATGCCCAGGCTCAGCACCGTGGCGAAGACGGGCCGCTTGATCGAGAGCTCGCTGAGCTTCACGGCGTGTGGGCTCCTTCCGCCGGCTGCTCCGCCGCCGCGGCGTCCTCACCCGCGGCCGCCGCGGCCCCGCCGCCGGCGGCGTCACCGGGCGCCTGGCCGGGTGCGCCCGGTGCTCCCTCGCCCACCGGCATCACCTTCGCGCCGGGGTACAGCTTCTGGTGGCCGGCGCGCACCACGATGTCTCCCGGCTCGAGGCCCGCGACGATCTCCACCGCGTCGGCCAGGCGGGTGCCGAGCCGGACGGTGGCGCGCGCCACCGAGCCGTCCTCGGCCACCTCGTACACGAAGAACTGGCTCCCCTCGCCGATGACCGCCTCGGCCGGGACGGTGAGCGCGGAGTCCCGCTGCGCCATCACGAGCCGCACGTCCGCGGACAGGCCGGGCAGGAGGCGCGCGTCCGGGTTGGGCACGCGGGCGATCACCCGCACGTTGCGCGTGTCCGGGTCCACGATGGGATCCACGACGTCCACGCGGCCGGTCACCTCGCGATCGGGGAACGCCGGCGTGACGACGGCGACCTCCGCGCCGCGGCGCACTTCCGCCAGATAGCGCTCCGGCAGCGTGAAGCGGACCTTCATCTCGGAGATCTGCGCCAGCTCGGCGATCGACTCGCCCGCGCGCACGTACGAGCCGGGGCTGACCGAGCGCGGACCGATCACGCCGTCGAAGGGCGCGAGGATGCGCGCCTTCGAGAGGCGCACGCGCGCCAGCGCGGCCTCCGCGTCCGCCACCCGCAGCGCCGCGTGCGCGTCGTCCAGATCCTGGGGCGCGCCCGCCTTCGCCTCGACCACGTGCTTCACGCGGTCGTACGTGGCCTTGCGCTGGTCCCGCAGCGCCTCGGCACGGCGGTACTCCGCCTCGAGTGCCTCGTCGTCGAGCTGCGCGACCACCGCGCCCTTCGCGATGCGCTCCCCCTCGCGGAACGGGGCGCGCACGACCTTCCCGTCGATCTCCGCGACGATCTCCACCATCTCCGCCGCCTCCAGCGTGCCGACCGTGGTGAAGATGTCGCTCACGACGCGGATGGACGCCTTCGCGGTCTCCACCGGCGTGGGCGGCATGCCGCCGCCGCCGGGCCCGCCCGGGCCCTCCGCCCCGCCGCCGCATCCGGACACCGCCAACGCTCCCGCGAAGGCGACCGCGCGCACCGACCGCATGCCGATCATTCTTCCTCCTCCAGGGTGCGTCCCAAGGGCGGCGCGAGCCGCGCCAGCTCCGCGGCCGCCCGTGCGGTCCGCACGAGCGCGTCGGAGTAGCGCGCCTGGGCCGATGCGACGTCGGCGCCGAGACGCGCGATCTCGAAGGCCGTGATCCTTCCGTTCTCGTACTCGATCCGCCCGATGCGGCCCTGCTCCAGCGCCGCGTCCAGGCCGGCGCGCGCGAGCGCCAGCCGCTGCTCGCCGTTCGCGAGCTCCCGGCGCCGGGCGCGCACGCGGTCCTCCACGGAGCGACGCACGGCTTCCCGGCGCGCCCGGGCGCGGTCCGCCTCCGCCACCAGACGCTGCCGCTCGCCGCGTCCCTCGCGGAACAGCAGCGGGATCTCCAGCGTCATGCCCACGCTCCACGTGGGGTAGTCCCGGCCCGTCACCTCGGACACGCTCTCGGAGAAACCGCCCGACTCGTCGACGACGAGCGTGGTGTCCAGGAACGACACGGGCTGCGGATCCCCCGCGAGCCCGTTCCCCCCCAGCGATCCCACCAGATCCAGTTGCGGCAGCCGGTTCCAGCCCGCGGCGCGCGCCCGCGCCTCGGCCGCCGCGACGTCCGCCTCCGCGGCCCGCAGCTCGCCGTTGGCCTCCAGGGCGCGCGCGAGCACCACGTCCTCCGGCTCCACGGCGAAATGCGCCGGCGGCGGCGTGACGGCGCGGTACCGCTCCCCCGAGGGGCGGCGTCCGATCAGCGAGCCGAGCGCATCCGAGGCGACGTCCAGCTGCTCCTCGGCGGCGAGCGCCGCGCTGCCCTGCTCCGCGAGGAACAGGCGCGCGGTGGCCACCTCGCCGGGACCGGCCAGGCCGACCTCGGCGCGGCGCGCGGCCTGCTCCACGAACGCGTTGCCCTGCGCCACCAGCAGCCGGCGCACGGCCAGATCCCGTTCCGCCGAGTGCAGCGCCCAGTACGCCGCCTCCACCTCCGCGGCGGCGGCGCGCCGCGCATCCGCCGCGCGCGCACGCGCGGCGTCCAGCTCCCGTGCCGACGACGACACGCCCACGTTCGCCGCGGGACCGAACCCGCGCAGCAGCGGCTGGCGCACCTCGAGGCGTCCCGCGGCGGAGTACTCCGGATCCAGCGCCGCGAACGCGGAGTTCGTCTCGAGGCGCGTGTTCTCCAGGATGGCGGAGAGCTCGGTGCCGACCGGAAGGCGCAGCCGCGCGCCGGCGAGGAGCGAGCGCGTCTCCGTGTCCAGGACGTCCGCCCCCGAGAACGGCGATGCGGTGGGCGCCTCGGCGTCCAGCACCAGGTAGTCCGCGAACAGCACCGGATCGTACGCGCCCTTCTCCCGGCGCAGCGTGCCGCGCGCCGCGCGCAGGCCGGCGTTCGCCTCCAGCACGGAAGGCGCCTCCCGCGCGGCGAGCCCGATGGCCTCCTCCAGGGAGAGCGGCTCCCCGGTCAGGGCCTCGACCTGCGCCTCGAGCGCGCGCGCCGGATCGGCGTCCGTCAGGCCGTCGGCGGCCAGGACGACCGCCGCCGAGGCAAGCCAAGCGATCATGAGTCTCCCATCCAGAATGCTCGGGTCGCAGCCCCGTCGGCGCGGTTCCGGTCGCGGGGTTCGATAACTTACCGCAACCACGGCGCGGGGAAAGGAACTTCTGCGGCAGCGGACGTTCGCCCCCCCGCTTTACGGACTCTTTACCGACGTCGTACGTCCGGCCGTGCCGCCCGGGCCCTCCGCGACGCGCAGGAACCACCGCTGTCGCGCGCGCATCACATGCCGCAGCATGTCCTTCACGTCGTAGGCGTCGATCTCCGGCGTGAACGCGGCGGCCGCCGCGTCCCACTCGCCCAGGCGACCGTGCAACTCCGCCCGGCGCAGCCGCGCGAGACGGCGGAACAGGCGGCACCGGTCCGGGACGTCCGCGGCCTCGAGGCGTTCGAAGGCGGCGAGGGCGGCGCGGGATGCGCCGCGAAGCATGGCGATCTCGCCGCGATAGAACGACACGAGCGGATCCTCCCCCGGGAACGCCGCGAGCGCGGCGTCCGCCTCGTCGAGACGCCCGGCGTAGATGTCCCGCGCCACCGGCGACAGCGCCCGGAGCCGCGCCGCCTCGTCGGGCCCGGCGGCGGCGTCCGGCCGCAGCACGAACTCCAGCAGGGCCTGCCGCGCGGCATCCCCGCGCTCCACGGCCTCGGCGTGCAGCGCCCGCGCGCCCGCCGCGTCGCCCAGCAGCAGCGACACGTCGGCCAGCGTGAGATCGACCATCGGCTGGAACCAGTCCGGACGTCCCGGATTCTCGCGGTGCAGCGTGCGCAGGTTGTCCCGCGCCGCTTCCGGGTTCCCTTCGATCTCCTCCGCCCACGCCTGGTACAGGCGGAGCCGCGCGGTCAGCTCGCGCGCCAGCGCGTCCGGCGTCCCCTCGTTCTCCGCCACGATCCGGGCCACGCGCGCGCGCCCGCGCCCCAGGTGCTCCGGCGTCCACAGGTCCAGCGCCGCGAGCGGCTCCACCAGCCGCGGGTTGTCCGGGAAGCGCTCGTTGAACCCCTCGAAGAGCGTGCGCGCCTCCTCGAGATCGCCCTCGAAGCCGAACAGGATGGCGCCGCGCATGCCGCGCGCGTCGTGCTGCGAGTAGCTCGGGACGGTCTCCGCCGTCCGCAGGTACGCCAGCCCGTCCTCCCGGTCCCCCGCGGGGATGCGCAGGATGAAGCTGGCGATCTTCAGCACGCCCGGCAGCAGGTCCGCGAAGTACAGGTACGTGCCGACGATCATCATCGCGTCCGGGTTGTCCGGATCCGCGGCGAGGACCTTGTCCAGATCGGACTTGCCGTCCTTCGCCGCGCGTCCGGCGCTCCAGTGCTCGAACGCGAGCTCGTGCAGCTGGCCCTGGAACATGCGCGTCCACCCGCGGTACAGGTGGCCCGCCACCGAGTCGCGATCCCTCGCGAGGATGTCCTCCGAGGTGCGGCGCGCCGCCTCCAGGACCTTGAGGATGGGATCGATCTGCGGCTTCACGTTCTCGCGCGTGTTGTCCTGTTCCGAGACGTACTCGCGCAGCAGCCGCGCCTTCAGGAGGTACGGCCGCGGATCCTGCGGCGCGACCGCGATCAGCGCGTTGACGCGCGCGGTGGCCTCCGGGATGTCGCCGGCGTAGATCAGGTCCATCGTCTCGAGGAAGTCCCGCGAGACGCGGCGCTCCACGTCCGGCGCGAGCAGGCCCGTGGCCAGCACCACGGTCCCGGACCCGGCCCCGGGAGACGCCGGCGACGCGGGGGCGTCCGCCGACGCGGGCGCCGCCGCCGCGACGACCGCCGCGGCGAGAAGGAGGAAGATGCGTCGGGTCACGAGGGACGTCCTCCGCTCCCGCGCAGTCGGCGCGAGATCCAGATGGTTCGATACACCGCGGTCCAGAGCGACCCGGCCGCGATGAGGATCAGGATGCCCATGAGGACGGTGCCGGCGGGGCGGCCCAGCCAGGCCGAGATCGTGGGATCCAGGACCGGGCCCAGTCCCAGGAGCAGCAGCCGCTCGGCGCGCTGCATCACCCCGACGGTACAGAGCACGCCGAGGCTCTCGCCGCGCGCGCGCGTGTAGCTCACCAGCAGCGAACCGCCCAGCGCGGCGGCGATCACGAGCACCTCCCACGGTTCGCGGTAGAACATGGCGAGGCCGGCGAACACGAAGACCTCGGTGAACCGGTCCAGCGTGGAGTCCAGGAACGCGCCGTACGTGGAGACCACGTTGCGTGCGCGCGCCACGAGACCGTCGAACGCGTCGGTGATGCCGGACAGCAGGAGCAGCGCCCCGCCGAGCGGGAGCTGGCCGACCGCGAACGCCCAGCCCGAGACGAGCCCCAGCACCAGACCGACGGCGTTGAACACCTCGGGCGCGAGCGAGGTCCGGACGGACAGGCGGCCCACCGGCCCCGCGGTCCAGTAGAACCACTCGCGCAGCCAGTTCCCGAGCACGAAGCTGCCGCGCCGCGCGACCTCGGCGGAGCGCGACCGCGCCGCGGCCGTCGTGCCGAACACCACCATGGACGCGAGCGCCACGCCGAGCGCCGCGAGGAACAGCGTGATCTCCAGCCTCAAGCGTCCCGCTCCCGTGCCCGGCTCCGGCCGCGCGCCCGCATCACGCGGAAGAACTTCGGCCAGAGGAATAGGAACGGCCAGCGTCTCTCCCGTTCCGTCAGGGAGAGCCGCAGCCCGGTGCGACGCTCCGCCTTCGCCGCCACGTAGTCCAGCCAATTCTCGAAGGTCAGCACGTACTTCGCCCAGCGCAATGTGGCCCGCGCGCGCGACCGCGCGAGCCAGGCGCGGGCGGCCATCCGCTCGAGGGCGCCGGCGGGCCGCGGATAGGCGAACCGGTCGTCCCCTTCCCGGAGGAGCCGGCCCTCGGCCGCGGCGCGGCGGGCCACGGCGTCGTACTCCGGCTCCAGGAAGGCGCGCTGCGCCTCGAACACCTCGCGCACCCGGCCGGGGGACTCGGGCCGGATCTCGGATGCGTACGACACCTCCAGCATGCGCCGCGCCAGCGCGGCGCCGTCGAAGGACGGCGGCGCGAAGGGGCGCATCCAGTCGACGACCCGCTCGCGCGTCCGCCGCAGGAGCGTCTCCGCCCGTCCGGCCGCCGCGTCGTCCACGGCCGCCGCGACGCCCACGTCCTGCGCCAGGCGCGCGCGCACGAAGTGGTCGCGCGGGCGCGGACCCACCGCCGTCTCCAGGTCCCGCTCCGACAACACGAACAGCTTCGCCTCCCCCTGGGGGCTCACGCCGTGCAATACGTTCGGCGGGAGCATCCGGTTCAGCCGGGCCAGCATCGCCGCGGGGCGCCGGGCCAGCCGGCCGTGCACCGCGCGATAGAACCCGTCGTAGTCGTCCACGATCACGAACAGGTCGTGGGCGCTGCGGCGTCCGGGCGACGCACCCGAGCGCGTGGAGCCGAAGTGCAGGACGGCCCGCACGTGGGGCGCGCCGGCCGTGAGCCAGCCGCGTGCCACCGCCGCCGCCCCCGGATCCGCCCCGGTCCCGGAAGCGCCGGCCGCGGAAGGTCCGATCACGCCGGGACCTCGCGCAGCCGCGCCAGCTCGGCGGCCATCCGCTGTTCCAGCCCGGTGATGAACGCGTCCACGTCCCCGCCTCCTTCGCCCCGCCACTCCAGCGGTCCGGTCACCGCGACCTTGCCGCGGACGGACGCGAGGCCTCCGCGCAGGTCCGCCCACTTGCCCGCCGGCCAGAGTCCGTCCACGACCAGGAGGTGGACCCGCCACGGGCGAGCGCGGAGGATAGCCCCGAGCCCTCCCCGCCTGAAAGACCGCAGGGCGCCGTCGCGGCTGCGATGGCCCTCCGGGAAGATGACCAGCGGGTGCCGGCAGTGCCGGGCGATCTCGCCGAGCGCCGCGGCCTGCTCGGGGCCGGGCCGCTCCGGATCCACCAGCGGGCTGTCGGTCATGGACAGGATCGCGGAAACCAGGGGGATCCCGCGCGCGTATCGACGCCGGGTCACGATGCGCGGGTGCGAGTCCTCCAGCGCGCGGATGACCAGCGGGATGTCCAGGAGGGACTGGTGGTTGGAGATCACGAGCACGCCCTCGCCCCCGCGGATCCGGGGCTCCCCGGAGATCCGCACGCCGCCGACGCGCCGGAGGATCCCCAGCAGGACCCCCGCGGTGCCGCGCATCCAGGCGGTCAGGAGGACCGTCCGGCGGTTCCGGAGGAGGACGAGCGCGGGAGCCAGGACCGTCCGGGTGGCCAGCTCGGCCGCCAGAACAAAGCTCCCGACGACGGCCAAAGTGAGGTAGGCTCGCGCCATTCGTCGCCGACCCCGGGCCGGAGCGGGGATTCTCAGGGTGGTTCGCGTGCCGCGGCATGCATTGCGGGGTGCGCGGACCCGGGCACGGTAGGGTCAGCATCGAGGACCCGTCAAGCCGCCTTCCCCGATACTGCGAGAGGCACGGAACATGCCGTTGACTCATTACGGATTCAAGACCGCCGTCAGCGCCTTCTTCGAGATGCCCACGGACCAGGCGGCGTCGCTGCTGCCGTCGCACCTGCGTCCGCTGGAGGTGCACCACGGCTCCGCCATCTTCGCGGCCACGGCATTCGACTTCACGGACAGCATGGTGGGGCCGTACCACGAGATCGTGCTCGCGGTGATCGTGCCCCCGGTCGTCCACCCGCAGGGGCAGTTCCCGAAGTCCGCCTTCTTCCCCTTCCTGGTGGGGACCAGCACGCGCGCGTCGCGGGAGCATGCCATCGAGCGCTGGCACCTGCCGCACTACATGCAGGACGTGCAGGTGGAGTTCCGCGAGTCGAACGCGATGATCGAGGCGCACGTGCACGAGTCCGGCAAGCCCATCCTGGACGTCTCCGTGGGCCAGCACCGCTGGGAGAAGGCCGACGACCTGTACCAATCGTTCATGGTGAACGCGTCCTCCGCGTTCAAGGTGGACATCCACATGCGCGGCCTCTTCTCCGAGCACGAGGAGGAGAAGGGGCGCCTCGCGCTGCATCCGCACCCCATGACGGAGCGGCTGGACGCGGACGAGATCGAGACCGTTCCCTTCCGGGAGCTCTGGATGAAGGACGGCCGGCAGACCTTCGAGGAGCTCGAGACACTCGAGACCGTCTGACGCGGGCGACACCGTGAGTCCGGAGCGCGCCTTCGTTCTCGTGAACCCCGCGGCGGGGCGCGGCCGCGGTGCGGAGCGCCTGCCGCGTTTCCGCGAGCTGCTGCGCCGCCACCTCCCGGGCCATGTCGAGGCCGTCACGGGGGCGGCCGGCGCGGAGGCCGCGCTCGTGGACCGCGCGCTCGCGGAAGGCTTCCGCACCATCGTGGCCGTGGGCGGCGACGGCACGTGGAGCCTCGTGGCCGACCGGGTCCTGCGCGCGGGACGGGGCGGTGACGTCCGGCTCGGCCTGCTGCCGGGCGGGACCGGGAACGACTTCGGCAAGTCCCTCGGCGTCACGTGGGAGCGCGTGGAGGACGCGGTGCGCGCGATCGGCGAGGGCGCCACGCGGCGCATCGACGTGGGCCGCGTGGGCGACCGGCACTTCCTGAACGTGGTGGGCGCGGGCTTCGACATCGCGGTCATCGACGACTCGTACCGCGTGAAGTGGCTGAAGGGCGACGCGCTGTACCGCTTCTGCGCGATGCGCCAGCTCTTCCGGTTCCCCGGGCTGCCGCTCTCGATCGCCTCCGGCACCGTCCCCTCCGGCAACGGCGACGCGCCGGAACGCGTGGACCACCTGATGCTCGTGGTGGCGAACGGGCGGTATTTCGGCGGATCCTTCGACATCGCGCCCGCCGCGGACCTCGCCGACGGGATGATCGATCTCGTGTCGATCCGGAACGCGCCGCCGCTGGGGCGCGCGAGGCTGTTCGACCTGGTGGCGAAGGGCCGCCACGAGGGCCACCCGCGCGTGGACGTGCGCCGCGGCGCGCGCTTCGAGCTGCGCTTCGCGCCGCCGCTGCGCTACGAGGTGGACGGCGAGGTGCTGGAGACGCGCGAGGACCGGCTCGTGATCGAGTCCGTGCCCGGTGCGCTGGAGGTGCTGGCGCGATGATCTGGGCACGCCGCGTGATGCTGTCCAGCTTCCTGTGGCTCGCCGTCGGCGCGCTGATCCTCAGCCTGATCGCGGAGCGCTGGGTGGAGGCGGAGGGCGGCCTGCGCACCGTGGTGGAGCGCTGGGGCATCTACGGCCCCCTCATCGGCTGGTGCGCGAAGACGCTGACCTCGATGACGCCCATCGGCGCCGTGCTGCTCCCCGTGGCGTTCGGCGCGCTCTTCGATCCCTGGACGTCCATCTTCCTGAACGTGACCAGCGGCACCGTGGCGGGCCTGGTCACCTACTGGATCTGGCGCCGCGGCGACCACGAGTTCGACCTGCAGTCCCGCATGAAGACGCTGCCGAAGTGGTTCCGCGTGCACCAGGCCGACAACCTCCTGTACCTCATCGCGCTGCGGCAGCTCCCCTGGGCCGGCGGCAGCCTCGCCGACCTCCTCGCCGGCGCGCACTGCGTGCCGGTGCGCACGCAGATCCTCAGCCTGCTGCTGGGCGGGCTGCCCGGGGCCGTGCTGTACACGATGCTGGGACGCGGCCTGCTGCACCTCTGAGCGCGCGGCCCGGCCTCAGTCCCAGCGGAACGCGCGGCTGCCGGCCCACAGGAGCAGGGCCGCGCCGAGCAGCATCACGGCGGCATGCGGCATGACGCTCGCCGGGCCGGACTGGAAGCTGATCAGGTGGTGGAGCGCGTTCATCGCCCAGCCGGTCGGCAGGAAGCCGGCCAGCGTCTGCATCCAGCCGGGGGCGATCTCGATCGGCCACCAGCAGCCGCCGAGGGGGCCGAGGACGTTCGCCCCGATCACCCCGGCGGCGATGGCCTGCCCGTGCGTGCGCGCGATGCTGCCGAGGAGGAGTCCGAGCGCCGCGGTGAAGGCGCTCCACGCGACGAGGGTCCCCACGACGGCGGGCAGGTCCGGGCCCCAGTCCATCCGGAACAGCACCGTGCCCGCGAGCATGCCGAACGCGACCTGCACGAAGCCCAGCGCCAGCTTGCCCAGCCACTTGCCCGCCACCACCTGCGCGCGGGTCAGCGGCGCGGAGGCGAGGCGGCGCAGCAGACCCTGCTCGCGCTCGATCACGAGGAGGACGGAGCCGCTGGTCACCATGACCAGCAGCGAGAACATCACGAGGATCCCGGGGATGGCCTGCTCGAATCCGGTCGGGATGCGGCGGCGGTGGCCCGCGGGCTGCGAATCCACCGTCAGCGTGCGGGGCATGGCCGCGAGCTTCGCGAAGGCCTCGGGCGTCACGACGTCGCCGGCCCGGCGCGCCGCCACCAGGTCCGCCAGCACGCCGTACACCGCGCGGCCCGCGCGGAAGTTCTCGTAGTCCGCGCCCACGCCCTCCGCCGAGGACTCGAAGCGGACGGTCGTGCGCACGCCCGCGAGCACGGAGTCGGTGAACGCCGCGGGCACGTGCAGCACGCGCGAGGGGCGCGCCGGGCCGTCCGCCGCCCCGGCGCTCCGCACGGCCACCGCGTACCCCTGCCCCTCGAGCCGGCGCGCCATCTCGCCGGCGAGGAAGCCCGCGCCTTCGCCCGTCTCCAGCAGCAGCGGATCGCGGCGCTCGCCCCTCGGGGGCGCGAACCCGGCGGTCACGCTGCCGATGAAGAAGAAGAACAGCACCGGCATCACGAAGACCCACAGCAGGGTCTCCCGCGCCCGCAGCATGAAGCGGAGGTCGTTGCGGGCCACGAAGAGGATGCCGCGGATCACGGGGCGCTCCGCACGAACGCGCCGCCGAGACGGCGCGCGGCGAGGGCGAAGAGCAGCGCGCCGGCCGCCGCGATGGACACCGCCGAGAGCGCCATCCCCGCGGCCTCGGCACGGCCCAGGAGCACGTCCTTCAGCCGCGCCAGCGCCCACCCGTTCGGCGTCCAGCGGCCGACCGCCGCCATCCACGCCGGCATCGCCTCGAACGGGAAGAAGCTCCCGCCCAGCATCATCAGCGGGAAGACGATGGCCGTGGACAGCACGCTCGCCCCGCGGCGCGTGGGCGCGTGCACGTGGATGGCGCAGAAGATCAGGAGCAGCAGCACCGCCGAGAACGCCGACCACGCCACGGCGAGCGGATAGCGCGTCCACGCGAGGTGGAACCACGCCCAGGCGACGGCCAGCGCCACGGCGGCCACGAGCAGGAACACCCCGGCGCCGGCCAGGATCTTCCCGAGGAGGATGGCGGAGGGCGCGTGCGGTGTCATCGCCGCGCGTCGCAGCGTGAGCCCGGCGCGCTCCGTCCAGAGATCCTCCGCGATCCCGGCCGCCATGAAGAGGAACGACATGAACAACAGCCCCGGCACGAACAACAGGGCGACGGACGCCCGCGCGGCATCCCCCCCGGCCGCGGCCGCCGGGTCCGCGCCGGCCGCGGTCGTGTCCGGCGCCGCCGGGTCGGTGGCGGCCACGGTCGGGTCCGGCGCCTCCGGCCCCGTCTCGAGCGCGATCACCGGCGGGAAGAGCACGCCGCGCAACTCCTCCACGGCGTGGTGGATGCGCACGGCGATGTCCGCCACCTGCCCGTCCCGGATCCCCGGCGTGCCGGCGTCCGGCCCCTCGGCGATGGCCCGCACCTCGTCGCCGAGCACGCGGTGCAGGTAGAAGACGCCCTCGCCGAGCGCCGCCAGCGACTCCTCCACGATCCCGGGCAGGATCCGCTGCGCCGGATTCGTGCGCAGGGTCAGCGTGGCGGGCTTCTCGAGGAGCACGGCCTCCCCGAACCCCTCCGGGATCACCAGCAGCGCCGACGCCTCGCCGGCTTCCACGCGCCGTCGCCCCGCCTCGAGCTCCACCGCCTCCGCGCGCATCACCCCGCCCAGCCGGTCCTGGCTGAGCGCCCCCACCAGGAGCCCCGAGACGAAGCTGTCGTCCCGGTCCACGACGAGCACGAGCGCCTGCGGCTTCGGACCCTCGCGCCCGCCCGACAGCAGCGACAGGATGGCGCCGATCAGCACCGGGATCCCGATCCACAGCAGGAGCGCCGCCGGATCCCGCATCCGCCGCCGCCAGTCCTTCACGCAGGTGGCCCATACGAAGGACATGGGCTACTCCCGCAGCTCCTTCCCGGTGAGCTTGATGAAGAGCGTCTCGAGGCTCGGCTCGGACAGCGTGGTCTCGCGCACCTCGGCGCCGGCGCCCCGCAGGGCCTCGAAGATGGCGGGCAGCCGCGACGACGCGCGCGCCGCCGCGAGCGTGATCTGCTCCGACTCCGCCTGCACGACCTCGATCCCGTCCAGGCGCGCCACCGCCGCGCGCACGGCGGCCGGCGCGAACGTGCCGGCGAGGCGCAGGAGATCCCGCTCCCCCATCTGCGCGCGCAGCTCCGCCAGCGTGCCCTGCGCGATGATCCGGCCGTGGTCCACCACGGCCAGGAGATCGCACAGCGTCTCCGCCTCCTCCATGTAGTGCGTGGTGTAGAGGACGCACGTCCCGGCCGCCGCCTGCGCGCGCACCAGGTCCAGGAGCTTCACCCGGCTCTGCGGATCCACGCCCACGGTGGGCTCGTCGAGCAGGAGGACCTTCGGCCGGTGCACGAGCGCGCACGCGAAGTTCAGCCGGCGCTTCATCCCGCCGGAGAACCGCTTCACGGGCTCCTTCGCGCGGTCCGCGAGGCCCACGAGCTCCAGCACCTCGGCCACGCGCGCGGTCCGCTCCGCGCGGGGGACGCCGTACGCCTCGCCCCAGTACGCGAGGTTCTCGCGCGCGTCGAGGTCGTCGTACAGCGCCACCTCCTGCGGCACGACTCCCAGCGCCGCCTTCGCGGCGCGCGGCGCCCGCTGCACGTCGTGGCCGAGGACGCGCACGCTTCCGGCGGTGGGCGGCAGCAGGCCGGAGATGCACCCCAGCGCGGTGCTCTTCCCCGCGCCGTTCGGGCCGAGCAGCCCGAAGATGCCGCCGGCCGGGGCCATGAACGTGACGTCGTCCACGGCCACGAGCTCCCCGTACTGCTTGCGGAGTCCCAGCACTTCGATCACGGCCCGTCCCCCCGCGCGACGGCCGGCGGCATCATCCGTGCCGGTCCCCGCGGTCGTGGTGCGCCACGATGCGGTCCACCGGCTTCGCCAGCAGGAACGTGAGCAGCCCGGTGCCCACGCCGATGATCGTGAGCATCAGGAAGAACCGCTGCCGCGGCATGATCTCCCAGAACGTGCCCAGGTAGCCGGAGAGGTAGTTCCCGAAGAAGCTGGAGAGGAACCACGCGCCCATCATCATGGAGACGATGCGCGCCGGCGCCACCTTGGTCACGAACGACAGACCCACCGGCGAGAGGTACAGCTCCCCGATGGTCAGCACGAACGTGGTGGCCACCAGCCACAGCACGCTGCGCTGCGCGTCCGGCTCCATGCCCGAGGACGCCAGGATCATCACCACGAACGACAGGCCCAGCAGGAAGCAGCCGATGGCCATCTTGACCACCGAGCTGGGCTCCGCCCCGCGCTTCGCCTGCCATCCCCACACGACGGTGAGGATCGGCGCGAAGATGAAGATCATGGCCGGGTTGAACGCCTGGTACCACGTGGACGGGACGGTCCAGCCCAGGAAGCTCCAGTTCGTGTTCCGGTCCGCCCAGAGCTGCATGGTGTTCCCCTGCTGCTCGAAGACCGCCCAGAACGCCGTGTTGAGCGCGCACAGCACCACGATGGCGCCCACGCGCAGCCACTCGTCCCTCGTGAGCGGCTCCTTGCGGGCGCCGTCCGCGGCCCGACGCTGCGTGAGCACGTCCGGCGCGAGGAACCGCCCGCCCCACAGGTACAGGCACAGCCCCAGCACCATGCCCACGCCGGCGGCACCGAAGCCCCAGTGCCACCCGACCGTCTGCCCCAGGGTGCCGCAC
Source organism: uncultured Gemmatimonadota bacterium (assembly GCA_964471155.1). Lineage (GTDB taxonomy): Bacteria > ARS69 > ARS69 > ARS69 > ARS69 > CAYYFX01. Next base: position 16,259 of record CAYYFX010000010.1, read on the forward strand.
ACGAGCGGGGAGAAGAAGGCGCCCAGGTTGATGCCCATGTAGAAGATCGTGAACGCGCCGTCGCGGCGGCGGTCGCCCTGCGGGTACAGCAGGCCGACCTGCGTGGAGATGTTCGGCTTGAACGCGCCGTTCCCCAGGATGAGGAACATCAGCGCCGGGAAGAAGAGACGCTCCGACGCCATGAGGAAGTGCCCGATGGCCATCAGCGCGGCGCCGAGCACCACGGTCTTCCGCTGACCCAGCACGCGATCCGCCAGCATCCCGCCGAAGAACGGCGTGAGGTACACGAAGGCCGTGTACAGCCCGTAGATCTGCGAGGCGAGCGGCTGCGGCGCCAGCGGGCCGAACACGGACTCGAGACTGCCGCGGATCGCGGCGAAGCCGAGGACGGACTGCCCGACGTCCGGGCGCAGGAACAGGTGGTCCACCATGTACAGCACGAGCAGCGAACGCATGCCGTAGTAGGAGAAGCGTTCCCACATCTCGGTGAAGAAGAGGACGAAGAGCCCCTTCGGATGCCCCAGGATCGTGCCGGGACGGGCCTGGGCAGGGGCGGAAGACGCGCTCGTCAACTGCGGCCTCCTGGGAGAGGGGACGCCCATCTTGCCCTGCGCGCCGCGGAAACGCGAGCGGCGAAACGGCGGCGCGGGAGCGCAGCATCCGTCCGGCGTGCGGGCCGGCCCGCCCCCGGGATGATCCGGCGCGTCCCTGCCGCCGCGCGTGCCCACGACCGGCCGCGCCTAATGTGGCGATCCCACGGCGGGCGACCGGCCGGTCGCCGGGGAGGCGGGATGCGGAGCGCGCGTCGCGCGGCATGGGTCCTCGCGCTCGGCGCGCTGCCGGCGCACGCGCTGCCTCCCGGTGCGCCCGCCCTTCCGTCCGGATTCACGTTCGAGCACGTCGTGCCGGGACCGTTCGTCGGCGAGCCGACCGGGTTCGCGTTCCTGCCCGATGGGCGCGCCCTCGTGATCGAGCGCGACACGGGAAGCATCCGGCTGGCCGCCCGCGGCGGCGCCGAGGCCGTGTGGATCACCGACGTCGAGGGCTCCGACGGCTCCACCGGGGAGCGCGGACTCCTCGGCATCGCCGTGGATCCGGCCTGGCCGCAGCGGCCGTACGTGTACGTGTACCACTCGCACGTCTCCCACCGCGGCCACGTCACGCGGCTGCGCGCGGCCGGCGACCTCGCGGACCCCGCGTCGACGGTCCTGTCCCTCGGGGAGACCCGCACCGTGTTCGACCGCGGCCCGGACTTCGCGCCGTGGCACCACGGCGGATCGGTCCGCTTCGGCCGCGACGGCATGCTGTACGTGAGCCTCGGCGACAACCTCTCGCGCTGCGACGCGCAGGGCTTCGCGAGCCTCGCCGGCACGCTCCTCCGGTTGGACGTCTCGCGGCTGCCCGACGGCGCCGGCGGACCGCCGCCGCTGTGGGAGATCACGCCGTTCGACAATCCGGTGCGCGGGCCCATGCCCCTGCCGCGGCTGGTGTGGGCGCGCGGGCTGCGCAACCCGTTCCGCTTCACGGTCGACCCGCTCACCGGGGACCTGTTCGTGGGGGACGTGGGCGAGGCCCGCTGGGAGGAGGTGAACCGCCTTCCCTTCCGCGGCGCCGGCGGCTGGAACCTGGGCTGGCCGATCCGCGAGGGACCGGAGCCGTCCGGTCTCGGCGAGAGTTGCGGCGTCGGCGAACGCTTCGCCGAGCCCGTCTTCGCGTACCCGCACGACCCCGCGACGCCGTCGGCAATCGTGTGCGGCCCCGTCTACCGCATCCCGCCCGGCGCGTCCGGCCCGCCCTGGTTCCCGCCGGAGTACGAAAGCGACCTCTTCCTCGTGGACCACAGCAGCGGTGTGATCCGCCGCCTCGCCGGCGCCGGCTCCGTCTGGGCGCTGGCCCCTCCCGCCGCCGGCCAGCCGACGCCGGAGCACTGGGCCGAAGGCATCGAGTCCATGGCGGACTTCCAGCAGGGCCCGGACGGTGCGCTCTGGCTGGTCAAGCGCGACTCCCTCACGTGGGGCCTCTGGCGCATCGCCCGCACGTCGAGCACCGCGGCCCCGCCCGCGCCGGCGGCGGACGGAACCGGGTTGCGCGCGCGCCCGAACCCCGTGCGCGCCGGAACCGGCGTCAGCGTGCAGTGGTCGTTGCCCACCGGCGCCGCCACGACCCTGCGCATCACCGACGTGACCGGCCGCACCGTGCGCACCCTCGCGCTCCCCCGCACGGACCGCGGCGAGATCACCTGGGACACCCGCGACCGCGCCGGCCGCCCGGTCGCCGCCGGCCTCTACTTCGCCCGCCTCGAGTCCCCCCGCGGCACGGCGAGCACCCGCATCTGCCTCCGCTGATCGCCGCGGAGGATCCGCCGGGGCCGACGGCGCAAGCCCGCCCTCGCCGCGCCTCCCCCGGCACCCCCGCGCGCGCCGCGGCCGCCCGCTCACCGCTCCCCGAGCGCGGCGATCGCTCCATCCAGCTCCTGCGGATCGTCGAGGATCCCGCGGAAGAGATCCCCGCGCGCGGCCAGGCGATCCGGCGCGCCGAAGAGGTCGAACTGCGCGGGCGTCAGCCCCGACCGGACCTCGTCCCAGTCCAGCGGCATGGACACCGTGGCGCCCGGCACGGGCCGCACGACGTACGGCGGCACGAGCGTCTGCTCGCGGCGGTTCTGCAGGAAGTCCACGTACACCTTGTCGCCGCGCTTCGCGGGATTGCGCTCCACGGTGGCGATGTCCCGGTGCTCGCGCACGGCGAGCCGCGCGATGAGCTCGCAGAACATGCGCGCCTGCTCGTAGCCGTACTCCCGCACCAGCGGGATGTGGATGTGCATGCCGGTGGCGCCGGAGGTCTTCACGCACGGGCGCAGGCCGGCGCCGCGCAGGATCCGCCCCACGGTCTGCGCGATGCGGATCACCTTGCCGAAGTCGCTCGTGGACGGGTCCAGGTCGATCACCGCGAGGTCCGGGACGTCCGGCGCGTCGCACCGCGACAGCCACGGGTGGATGTCGATCGATCCCAGGTTCACGAGGAAGAGCAGCGTGTCGCGGTCCTCGCAGACGACGTAGCGCACCTCCTCCCCGCCTTCCACCTTCACGACCTGCGTGGGCACCCAGTCGGGGATCCGCCCGGTCACGTTCTTCTGGTAGAAGCTCTTGCCCTCGATCCCGTCGGGATAGCGCAGCATGTGGCACGGCCGGCCGCGCAGGTACGGCACGAGGGTGTCCGCCACCGCATCGTAGTAGTCCAGGAGCTGCCCCTTCGTGATCCCCTCGCGCGGCCAGTAGATCTTGTCGCGGTTCGAGAACTTCACCCGCGACTTCCGCCGCGCGGCCGCGGCCTCCAGCCGCTCGGGCAGGGATCCCGCCGCCGCCGCGTCCGCGCGCGCCGCGATCCGCCTCCAGGATCCGTCCGGGCCCTCCGCGTACGGCGCGTCCGCGCGCTTCGCGATCACGCCCTTCAGCCCGCCGGCCTCCACCACGGCGAGCAGCTCGTCGCCGCGGCCGACGACGTGGTCGGTGTAGTGCACGGCCGCGGACTCCGGGACGATCGCGGCGAGCGCGGCCTTGCGCTCGCGCAGCGGGAGATCGCGCAGGTCCCAGGCGTCGTAGTGCAGGAGATCGACCGCATACAGCACGACGTCGTCCGCGCCGCCCCCCGCCAGCCGCGCCTCCAGCTTCGCCGGGTCCGGTCGCCCGTCCTCTCCCGGCGCGACGAGCACGCCGTCCAGCCGCGCGCGCGCCGCCCGCAGGCGCCCGAGGTCCCGCTCCAGCGCGGGCAACGCGAGCGGGAGGGGCGCCCCGCGGGCGTCCGCCCACCGCACGGCGCCGTCCTCCACGAGCGCCTGCACGCGCCGCCCGTCGAAGTCCAGCTCGTACAGCCAGTCCGCGGAGCTTGCCGGCGGCGGTTCCGTGCCGGGCCGCATGAGCGCGGACGGTGCGAGCGTCTCCGCCCGCGGGCGGCGCGAGAGGTCCAGCGGGAACGGCGGCTCGTCGCGGTCGCGCGCGTAGCGGTCGCGGTGCTTGAACAGCAGCCAGTCCCGCTCCCCGCGCGTCCGCACCATGTGCCACTCGCCGCGCAGCTTCGCCCCGTCGAACTCGAACTCCAGCTTCCCGGCCGCCAGCCCGGCGAGCGCTCCCTCGCCCAACTCCCGGCACCGGCCCTCGTCCCACACCACCATCGTGCCGGCGCCGTACTCGCCCTTCGGGATCACGCCGTCGAACGTGAGGTACTCGCGCGGGTGGTCCTCCGTGCGCACGGCGAGATGCTTGTCCGCGGGATCCCAGGAGAACCCGCGCGGCACCGCCCACGACTTCAGCACGCCTTCCATCTCCACGCGGAGGTCGTAGTGGAGATTGCGCGCCTCGTGGCGATGGATCACGAAGGGCCGCCACCCGTGCCCCTCGTCGTCCGCCGCGGGAACCGGCGCCGGGGGGGGTTCGGGGGTCTTCGCGAAGTCGCGCTTGCGCCGGTAGCTCTCCAGCTGGTCCGGCGTCTTCACGTGCCGGCGCGGCGGGGTGCCCTTCGAGTCGCGTGCCACGGTCCCTCCCGAGGTCGTGAGGATGCGGGCGACCCCGACAACCCCGCAAGGCCACCCCCCGGACCGGTCCGCGCCCCCCCGCCGGGCCGAGGGAGGGTGGTGCGGAGAATGGGGCGCCTCCGGCCCCAAGCCCTTCGCCGGCCGGGGCTTGCCCGCGCCGCGCGGCTGACGGGGCACCCTGGACCGCAAGTGCATGTCCCGAAAGGGGCTCCACGAACCTCGCCCCAATCTCCGCACCACAGGCTAAGGTTAGCGCCTGGTTAGTCCGATCACGTGGGAGCTCGCCCGAGTGCCGCGCCCCCCACGAATCGCAGGGACCTCCGTGATCGAACTCGACCGGGTCATCGCGTCCGCATCGGAGCTGGCGCCGCTGCCCCCCACGGCCACGTGCCTCGCCGAGCTCCTGACGCGCGAGGACGTGCCGTTCGAGGAGGTCGAGCAGGTCGTCCGCTTCGACCCCGCCCTCACCGCCCGTCTGCTGCGGTTCGCGAACGGCGCGGCCACCGCCGGGCTCGCACCCGTCACGTCCGTGCACGCCGCGGTCAGCCGCCTCGGCACGGGGGCGGTCCTGTCGCTCGCCGTGGGCGCGACGTTGCGGCACCTCCTGCACGGCAAGGAGTGCGACCTGCGCGGGGAGACCGCGCTCTGGAACCACTCCGTGACGGCGGGACTGGCCGCGCGGGATCTCAACCGGTTCTGCCGCCACCGCGTTCCCCCGGAGACCTTCACGGCGGCGCTGCTGCACGACATCGGCAAGCTCGTCCTCGCGCGCTTCCTGTCGGCGAAGGTCCGCGGCGTGCTGGCGGACGCGGTCGCCGCCGGGACGACCCCCCTGGACGCGGAGCGCGAGGTCCTCGGCGTGGACCACGCCGAGGTCGGCGCGCTCGTGGCCGAGCATTGGCGACTGCCGGATCCGCTCGTTGAGGCCATCCGGTTCCACCACCGCCCCTTCGAGGGAACCCATCCGGTGTGCTGGGCGGTGGCGGCGACGAACTGGGCGGCGAATCCGGAAGGGGTGACGCCGTGGGACATCGCGTCGCTCGAGGTGCCGCTGGGGCTCGCCCCCGCGAGCTTCCAGGGTCTGTGCCGCGAGGTGGCGGTCGGACGCGACCGGTTCCTCGACGAGTTCGAGGCGGCCTGCCTGGCCGCGTGAAGCGGTGGCGGCTTTCGCCGCCGTCTGGGATAATCCGTCCATGCCGCCGCGCTCCTCGTTCAAGGGATTCCTGCGCCTGTCCCTCGTCTCCGTCCCGGTGAAGGGCTACACCGCGACGGAGTCCGGCGCCGAGATCCACCTCAACCAGCTCCACGCCAATTGCCACCAGCGCATCCGCTACAAGAAGGTGTGTCCCGAGCACGGCGAGGTGGCGCAGGAGGAGATCGTCTCCGGGTACGAGCAGGCGAAGGACCAGTACGTGGTCATCGATCCGGAGGAGGTGCAGAAGCTCCGGAAGAAGAGCGAGAAGACGGTGGACATCGTGGGGTTCGTGGCCGGGACGGCCATCGATCCCATGTACTTCTCGGGGCGCATGTACTACCTGACGCCCGACGGCACGCCCGGGCAGAAGCCCTACCAGCTGCTGCGCGAGGCGATGGAGCAGGAGAAGCTGTACGCCGTGGCGTCGGCGATCCTGTCCGGGCGCGAGCAGATGGTGGTCATCCGTCCCGTGGACGGCCTGCTCGCGATGAGCGTGCTGCAGTACGCGGAGAAGGTTCGCTCCTCGGCCGAGTTCGCCGGCGAGGTGCAGGAGGCGAAGATCACCGCCGCGGAGCGCACGCTCACGAAGACGCTGGTGGACGCCTCGAAGCTCGGGGACTTCGACTACGCGCAGTACAAGGACGGCTACGTGGGCGAGCTGCGACAGCTCATCCAGATGAAGATCGAGGGCCAGGAGATCGTCGCGGTCCCGGACGTGGACGAGCCGAAGGTGATCAACCTGATGGAGGCCCTCAAGGCCAGCGTGGAGGGCGCGAAGCGCGCGGCCGCGCAGCGCAAGCCCTCCGAGAAGGTCGCGGCGAAGATGGCGCCGTCCACGTCGCGCCAGGGCGCGAAGCGGAAGCGCTCCGCCGGCTGACCGGCCCCGTCCGCGC
>CAYYFX010000010.1:22977-26896 GCA_964471155.1 uncultured Gemmatimonadota bacterium
CCCGGCCGCCGCCCGTTTCCCCGCATCCCGATGACGGTTCCCCGGCGCCGATTCCGCAATGCGGAACGGCCGCCCCCTGCCTTCCGCGCCCGCGGCCGCGCACCCCGAACGCGGAAAGGGAGACTCCTGCCATGATGTCCAGGATCCTCGTCATCGTCGCCGCCCTCGCCATGCTCGCGCCGCTCGCCCCCGCCCGCGCGCAGGGCTTCACCACCGGTCCGATCTACGCGGGCCCGCGCATGTGGGTCGGCAACCTGAACGGCGCCGTGGCCCTCGGCGGCCAGGCCGAGAAGGGGTTCAGCAAGCCGGGCGAGTACGGTCCCGGCATCGTCGCGGCCGGCGTCGGCCTGGACTGGTACTCGTGGAGCTACGACTACCCGAGCGGCAGCTACGACTACTCGGTCGTGCCCGTGCAGGTCTTCGGCAACTACCACTTCATCGTGTCGAAGCACCCGGAGTGGGATCCGTACGTCGGACTCACCCTCGTGTACTCCGCCGTGTCGGCGAGCTGGTCCGGTGCCGGCTCGCAGGTGGGCGACGCCTCCGGCAGCGACTTCGACATCGCCGGCCAGGGAGGCGTCCGCTACTTCATCTCCGAGAAGTTCGCGCTGCAGGCGCAGATCGGATTCGGGTACGGGACGCTCGGGCTCGGGGCCACCTGGCGGCTGTGATCGCCGGCGCGCCCGCCGCGCGGCGGGGCGCGGATCGGGGTCGCATTCCCCCGCGAATCGGGGGATCATCCGCCGTCGCGGCCCGGCCGCGGCGCGGGGGCCGGCCGTGCGGACGTCGCGCGGGCCCGCGGCGTCCGCACGACGCGCGCCCCGGGTCCGCATGGCCGCCCTGCCCGAGTTCATCCCGCCGATGCTCGCGAGGATCGGGAAGCCGTTCGACGATCCCGCCTGGATCTTCGAGATCAAGTGGGACGGGACGCGGGCCCTGACCTTCGCCGAGGGCGGGGACTACCGCCTGCTGAACCGCAAGCGCAACGACTCGAGGCCGCGCTACCCCGAGCTCGCCGCGCTGGCGGGACTGCCCGGCGGAACCGTGCTCGACGGCGAGATCACCGTGCTCGTCGACGGGCGCCCCAGCTTCCACGGCATGCTGCAGCGCGAGCAGGCGCGCGGCGAGGCGCGGGCACGGACGCTCGCCCGCACGCTCCCCGCGGTGTACGTGGTGTTCGACCAGCTGTACCGCGGCGGGGAACCGCTCCTGGACGCGCCCTTGTCGGTGCGTCGCGAGGCCTTGCGCGAGACCCTGGCGGCCTTCGACGGCGGCGGGCGCGTGGTCCTGTCCGAGGGCGTGGTCGGCGGCGGCCTGGCGTACTTCGCCGAGGCGGAGCGGCGGGAGCTCGAGGGGATCGTCGCGAAGCGGCTGGACAGCCGGTACCTCCCGGGCCGGCGCACCGACGCCTGGCGGAAGATCAAGCGCGCGCAGCATGTGCTCTGCGCCGTGCTCGGGTTCCTGCCGGAGGGGACGCGTGCCGTGGCCAGCCTCGTGGTGGCCACGGAGGAAGGCGGCGCGCTGGTGCCGGCCGGCCGCGTCGGCTCGGGCATGGACGCGGCCATGCGCGGCGAGCTGCGGCGCCGCCTGGATCCGCTCGTCGCCGGTGCGCCCCTGCTCCCCGCGGCCGCGTCCCTGATGGCCCGCGGCGAGACGGTGCACTGGGTGGAGCCGTCCGTGTTCTGCGAGGTGAAGTTCCTCGAGCGGACCGAGGAGGGCTACCTCCGCGCACCGGTCTTCGTGCGGATCCTCGACGGTTGACCGGCGTGAGGCGCGGTCGCGCCGCGCATCGCCGCTGACGCGTGCCGCCGTCGCGGGTAGAATGCCGGCGGAGGGTGTGATGGCGGGCGGTGACCTTCGATCCATCGACGGCGGACGCAGCCGGGCGGCGCTCTCGGGAAAGCGCGTCGCCTTCGCCGGCCGCTTCGCCCGGGTCACGCGCGAGGAGGCCGCCGAGCTGGCCGCGGAGGCCGGCGCCGTCCCCGTCGCGGGGGCCGAGGCCGGCCCGTCCGTCGTGATCGTGGGCGACGAGGTCTGGCCGCTGGGTGACGACGGCCGGATCCCGCCGGAGCTGGAGCGCGCCGGACGGCAGCGCGACGAAGGCCGGCCGGTGGAGATGATCGGCGAAACGGACTTCCTGCAGCGCCTCGGCGTCGGCGGCGGCGGCAACGAGGCACGGCTGTGCACGTCCGAGCAGCTCTCGCGCATCCTGCACGTTCCGGCGCGGCGCCTGCGCGCGTGGATCCGGCGCGGGCTGCTCAAGCCCGTGCGGTCCGAGCGGCGCGTGGAATGGTTCGACTTCCGCACCGCCGCCGAGATCAAGCGACTGGCCGAGCTGACCGCGAACGGGGTCCCGGTGGCCACGATCCGCGAGAGCCTCGCGCAGGTCGCGCGGTGGCTGCCGCAGACCCAGAGCGCGCTGGCGCGGCTGGAGCACTGGACCGGCGAGGGCGGGCTCCTGGTGCGCGTGGGGGATGGGCAGCGCGCCGAGACCACCGGCCAGCTGCGGCTCCTGTTCGAGGACGACGCGCCGGCGGAGCCCGCGACCGAGGCGCCGGCGGCGGCGCCCTCGCGGCCCGCGTTCACCGTGATCCGCGGCGGCGCGCCGGCGTCTCCCCCGCCCCCCGCGGCTCCGGAGCGCACGGCGGACGAGTGGTTCGAGCTCGCCCTGGAGCACGAGGACGCCGAGCAGCTCGACGATGCCGCGCGCGCGTACCGCGAGGCGCTGCTCGCCGGCGGCCCGTCGGCGGAGATCGCGTTCAATCTCGGCAACGTGCTGTACTCGCTGGGCCGCTGGGAGGAGGCGCTGTCGCGCTTCCAGCAGGCGGTGGAGGCGGACCCGGAGTTCGTGGAAGCGTGGAACAACCTCGCCAGCGTGCACGCGCAGTTCGAGGAGTGGGACGACGCGATCGAGGCGGGATCCCGCGCGCTGGAGATCGCCCCGGACTACCCGGACGCGCACTACAACCTCGCCGAGGCGTACGCGGCTTCCGGCCGGCGCGCGGAGGCGATCCGCCACGCGCGCGCCTACCTCCGCACGGACGCGAAGAGCCCGTGGGCCAAGCGGCTGGAGCAGGACCTGGGGCTGCGGTAGCGCCGCCGCGGACGGCGCGGCCCGGACCCGGGGCGGATCCGGGCGCGCCCTCGCTCCCCCGCCCTATCGATACGACGCCTTCAGCGAACCGAACGTCGTGGGCTCGACCCCGATCGGACCCGGCGTGCACAACCAGCCGAACAACGCGTCCCAGTACGCCTCGCTGCCCGGTTGAATGCTGGTGGGCGAGGCGTTGCCGGTGTCGAACAGCACGCGGCCGATGCCGCTCGTGCCGGCGGCGAGACAGACGGAGCCGCACTCCGGACTGGAGGCCAGCGCGGTGAACGACGACCCCAGCGCGGCGACCCCGTCGAACGCGCCGGAGAGATCCGCGTCCGTCATGCCCGCGGTGATCGGGTGCGACGTGTCGTCCAGGTGGCTCGCATAGCCCGTCGGCGAGCACCACACCGGATCGGCGATCTCCACGGAGAAGCCGACCGGCGTGTAGTCCGCCACGCCGGGGTGGTTCGGCTGGTGGATGAACAGCCCGCCGCCCGTGTCCACGAACGCCTGCAGGTCGGGCTGCCGGGCCGCGAGGAATCCGGGTTCGGCGTACGCGATCACCACGGCGTCCCACGCCGCGAGCAGGGGATACGTGAGCTGGTTGCGACCGACCACCGTGATGTCGTACCCCAGGGCGCGAAGCCGATCGAGTTCGGCGTCCGCGCCTCCGTGCCGGTACCACGCGATCCGGCACGAGGTCGTGACGACGGACTGCACGACCTCGGGCGAGGCGACGCGGTCCGTGTCGTCGCCCGTGTCCAGGATCTCCGCGGACGCGGGAAGCGCGAAGGCGATCGCGACGGCGGAAGCGACGGTGCAAGC
>CAYYFX010000010.1:26996-36326 GCA_964471155.1 uncultured Gemmatimonadota bacterium
GCAAGCCGCTGCGGCAGTAGCATGAGTGGACATTTCTCCTCCCGGGACGTGGGTCCACGCGACCGGCGCGCGACACACGCCGGTGATCCCGGGGAGGAGCAGCACGCACGAATGTAAACCGGGTGGTGCGGCGATACAACCGGAATGTCAGCGGCCGGATTGCCTGAACCAGTGCTCCAGATCATCGGCGTGGCGGAGCGCCGCCTCGCGGCGCTCCCGCGCCGCGGCGGGGTCGAGCACGCGCGACGCGTGCACCGTGTAGCCGCGCGTGTCCCCCTTCAGCGTCACCTCGAGCGGGACGACGCTCCCGTCGGCGTCGCGCAGGTCCGCGAACAGCGTGACCTCGCGCCACAGATCGGCGCCCGCGAGGTCCCGGTAGCCCGGGATGGATCGCGGCAGGGCCGCGTCCGCCCAGAGCACGAGATCCAGCACCGACGGCAGGAGCGTGGCGTCGTCGTGCGCCTGCGCGGTCACCATGTCGTCCCAGTCCGGCGTGCGGCCCCCGCGGAGGTATGCCCGCTCGAGGTCGGGGAAGCGGACCGGGTACGGCACGACGGGGCAGGCGAACGTGCGCCCTTCCACGTTCTCCCGGTAGAAGGACACCGCGTCGCCCGCAGCCACGCGCCGGACGGGCGCCGGTCCGCGGGCGAACCCGGGGAGATGCGCGGCCAGCAGGCGCACCGCGGCGGCCGCGCCGCCGGCCGGCTGGTCCGGGTCCGGATCGTAGCGCGCGGTGCCGGTCCACACCGGCGCGCCGAACTTGAGCAGCGCGAGCTCCACGGTGGCCCGCGTGGGCGGCACCGCGCGGGGCGAGGCCCGGCGCACGCGGTCCGCCAGCGCCGCCGGATAGCCGTCGGCGGCCAGGGGCGGCTCGCCGGCGCCGGCCGGTCCGCCTCCCGTGCGACACGTCACGCGCCAGCGCGACGGAGCATCCGCCACCCCGAGGCGGTACCCGCGCCGCCGGGCCGCCTCCTCCGCCACCGACGCGAGTTCCGCGCGCTGTGCCGCATCGGCGGAGTGCCACTCCACGTCCACGGCGGCGAGCGTGGAGTCCACGTCGGCCCGACTCCCCAGCGCCGCGCCGTGGGTCCAGGGAAGCGACGTGCCGCCGCCGGCCGTCGCGCAGGCGGAGAGCGCCGCGCACGCGAGCAGCAGCGGCGCACGGATCGCGCCGGCGCTCCGCGCGGGGCGCGACCGGGAAAAGCGGGGCCTCATGCGGGCATCATCCCCGACTTCGACGCTTCCCGCCACTCCGCCTCCGGTCACGCGGCGTCGGGCCCGCTGCGCCCGGGCGCGATCTCGAGGTCCACGACGAGGGGCAGGTGGTCGGATGCCGCCCGCTCGAGGCGGCGTCGCGGGATGGCCACGTACCGGGCGTGCACGTCCGGCGTCGCGAACACGTGGTCGATGCGCAGCAGCGGGAGCCGGCCGCTCCACGTGCGCACCGTGCGCATCAGCGCGTGCGGCTCCACGACGTCGCCGAGCACGGACGCGAGCCGGCGGCCGACCCACGAGTCGCGGGTGGCGTTCAGGTCGCCCGCGAGCACCAGCGGTCCGCCGTTCCGCGCCCGGTCCACCCACTCCACCAGGCCCTCCACCTGGATCCGCCGCTCGCGCTCCAGGATGCTGAGGTGCGTGTTGAGGACCTGCAGGCGGGCGTCGCCCACCTCCACCTCCACCCACAGCACGCCGCGCGGCTCCAGGCGAAGGCGGGTCTCCAGGGCCGGCAACGGGCCGTTCGCGATCAGACGCAGCGGCCGCGAGGACAGCACGGCATTGCCGAAGCGCCCGTCGTCCGCCTCGGACACCGCGTGGAAGCGGTAGGCCTTCGCGAGCCGGCCGGCGATCTCGTGCACCTGGTCCACGCGCCCGGAGCGGCGCCGCTCCTGGTCCACCTCCTGCAGGCAGACCACGTCGGGCCGCGCCCGCGCGATGACGCGCGCGATGCGCTCCACCGAGAAGCGTCCGTCCATCCCGCGGCACGCGTGCACGTTGTAGGACATGAGCCGCAGCGGCTCCGTCCCGGTCGGCTCGCGGCCCGTCCGTGCCGAGGGCAGGCGCGAGCGGTGCGGGTCGAGGGCGCCGAGGGCGAGATCCCGCAGGTCGACCGCGCGCAGGGGGCCGGAGGGCACGTGCGCCGCCGCCTCGGGCGGCACGACGAGCATCGCTCCGGTCTCGCGCGGACCGGGTCCGCCGTGCGCGCCGTTCTCGACCTTGAAGGACGAGGGGCCCTCCGGGGTCCATCCCCAGAGGACCAACTCGCCCGCGTCCCGGTGGGCCACGAGACGAAGGGTGTCCTCCATCGCCCACTCGAGGTGGGGATGTCCCGGACCGAACACGGCCTCCTCGTCCCCGGGCAACCGCAGCTCCCGGCCGCCCGAGGTGAAGACGCGCGCGGCGCCGCGACCGTCCGCCACGAGCACCATCGGGATGCCGCCGTGCCGGGCGACCGCCGCGGCGAGCGCGGGCAACCTGCCGCGATCGAAGGACGACGGCACGTACGCGAACCCGATGGGACCGCGGTGCAGGACGTGGAAGTCCTCGCGCGGCGCGGGACGCGGCGGCGGCTCGGCGGCGGCCGGCTTCCGTCCCGGCGTCCACCACGACGGCAGTTCCTCGCGCACGGCGCCGGGTCGGCCGGTGGGGCCGCCCAGCGGCGACGCGGGCCGCGTCCGCCGCGGGGACGCGGGCGTGCGCACTGCCGCCGGCCGCGACGGCTCCGGCGCCTCCGGCGCCATCGCGCCTTCCCGCGCCGGGAACTCCGACCACACGCGTCGCACCGCGTCCGCGGCATCCTCGCCGTGCACCACCGACCACGGCCGCACGCGCTCCTGCCCGTGATCGGAGTAGATCCACACCTGGTAGTCGCGGTTGCGCGAGCGGTGCGCGGCGAGCCAGATGCGGCGGATCGAGCGATCGATGCCGCGGAGCGCCCAGAGCGCGAAGCGGGAGTCCGGCCCGCGCCGGTGCGCGTGCTCGTCGTAGCCGAGCAGGTTGAGGTGCACGATGGGCAGGCCGCGCTCGGCGTCCACGCACGCGCCGGCGGTCACGATCTCGCGCAGGACGGCGGAGACCAGCACGCGCTCCGGGACGAACCGGAGCTCGGCGCGCAGGTTCCGGCCGGCGATCGCGCCGCGCGCGAAGTCCCACAGCGCCAGCACCGTCTCCGCCACCAGGTTCGCGAGCACGCGCGCGACGCTCCAGAAGTGCCACACCACGAGGCCGGCGAGTCGCAGCGGATGCAGCGCGCGCAGGAAGCGATCGAGGCCGGCGGTCGCGATGCAGAAGTGCGCCTCCGCCGCGCCGCCCGTGTAGATGTTCGACCACGAGGCGCCGTTCGCCAGCAGGCCCGACGCGCGCTCCGTCAGGCGCGCCTCCACCGCGGCGGCGGCGGGCTGGTGCGTCATCGCCACCGCGCGGCCGAGCTCGCGGTCGATGAAGCCGAATCCCGGGACGACGCCGGGCACGCCGTAGAAGAGCTCCGCCTGGAAGGCCGGCGTGTTGCTCGGGATCCCGGCGTAGACATCGTGCACCACGTGGCCCTCGTCCTCCACGAGGTGCCGCAGGAACGGCATCCGCCCCTCGCGCAGGGCGCGGTCCAGGACCGCCCGCCCCAGGCCGTCGACCTGGATCATCACGAGGCCGGGCTCGTCGGCGTGCGTCTCCACGGGGGGCACGCCGAGGAGGTGCGCGCTCCAGCGGTTCCGGCTCAGCAGATGGCGGAGCCGGGACGCCAGGATCTCGAAGCGGTCGATCATGGTCCCAAGGTAGCGCCGCACGCGCGGATCGGAAGCTCCGAATTCCTGCCCCGGGGCGGCCGCGCCGCGCCGTGCACCCTTGCGGGGGGTCGCCGCGGGCGTATCATCGGGCCACCCCCTCCGCGCCGGCGCCCCGCCGGCCATCCCCCTCCCAAGGAGCCGTTGGGTGGCCCTCACCATCGCCCGGCTGATCCTGCAGGCGGCGCCCCTCGTCGCGGGCATCCTCGTCAGCCTGCTCGGCGCCCTCGTGCTCGTGGGCTGGGCCACGCACGCCACGGCCATCGTGAAGATCCGGCCGTGGCTTCCGCCGCTGCGCCCGCTCGGGGCGTTCGGATTCCTGCTGTGCGGGATCGGGCTGATCGCCGTCCGTCAGGGGCTGCGGCGGACCGCGCGCGCGGCCGCGCTGTGCGTGGTGGCCATCAGCGCCGCCGCGGTGCCCCTGTATTTCCAGGTGGACTGGGGTCCGGGGCCCTCCGCGGTCGTGCCGGTGGAGCCCACGCCGGCCATGGTGCTGCAGGAACCCCTGGAGGGCGCCGCGCTGACCGACGTCCCCTCCTTCCCGGGAGCGGCCGCGCCGGGGGTCGACCCGCGCACCCCGTTCGGCCCGAACGCCGCGATCGCCTTCCTGCTCGCGGCGCTCGCGCTGCTGGTCGTGCAGCGCTCGGTGTACCTGGGCGCCACCCTCGGCGTGGGCGTGCTCGCGCTCGGCGCCGTGGCGATGCTGGGGTACGCGGTGGACGTGGAGACGGCCATCGGCTGGGGCGGCCATGCCCGGATGTCCGCGCACACGGCCCTCGGCTTCACCATCCTGGGCTCCGGGCTGGTGCTGCTCGCGTTCCAGCGGGAGCGCGAGATCCGCGAGGAGCGGTCCTGGTGGCGTCCCGTCCTCATCGGGATGACGGCGGCGGCGGCCGGGCTCCTGTTCTGGACGGCCCTGCGGACCCAGGAGCGGGACACGATCCGCGGCATGGTGGACGCCGCCGCGCTCGGCCTGCGCAACGACCTCGAGACCCGTGCGGAGTCCATCGTGCTCGCCCTCGGCCGGCTCGCGGAGCACGGGCTCGCCGTGGGCTGGCAGACGCCGGAGGACTGGCAGCGGGACGCCCACCTCACCGTCGGCGTGTTCCGCGGCTTCGAGACCATCGAGTGGATCGACGCCGCGTTCGTCCCGCGCGTCGTCGCCGCGCGCGCGGACGCCGCGGTCCTGGCCGGCGGCGCCGCGAACGAGGCCACACGGCTCGAGGCCCTGGAGGCGGCCCGCAGCTCGGGACAGCCGGTGGTCTCGGGACCGTACGAGTTCATCGGGGGCGCGCGCGGCTTCCGCGTGATCGTGCCGTTCTCCGGCGAGGGGCAGCCGCAGGCCTATCTCGCGGGCGTGTTCTCGGCGGAGCCGGCGCTGACGGGACTTTCGCGCCACCTGAACGCCGGGTACTCGATCGTCGTGCGGTGCGACGGGCACGAGGTGTTCCGCGACGGCGATCCGGAGTCCGAGGAAAGCGCGCGGTGGACGCGCCGGCTGCCGCTGCGGATGCCCGGCGCCGTGCCGTGGGACCTCTCGGTCGCTCCGCGGCGCGAGACGAAGGAGGCCCTGGTCACGCCCCTGCCCACGCTGGCGCTCGGGTCGAGCCTGCTGATCGCCCTGCTGCTCACGCTCACGCTCCGCTTCGGCGACATGGCCGCCCTGCGGGCCCGCTCCCTCGGCGAGGCCGTGAAGGACCGGACGCGCGAGCTCGAACAGTCCATGACGCACCTGCAGACCGAGGTCACCGAGCGGCGCCGCACCGAGGCGGTGCTCCGGCGCACGCAGACGCTCGGCCGGCTGGTCTCCGCGGAGCTCGACCTCGAGAAGGTCGTGCAGGCCGTGACGGATGCGGCCACCGAGCTCACCGGCGCGCGCTACGGGTGCCTGCTGTATTCCGTGCGGCAGGCCGACGGCGCGTCGGAGCCGCGCCGCGCGACGTCCGGGGACCGCGCCGTGCTCGGATCGGCGCACGCGGAGGAGGAGCTGGGCGCGCCGCGCTTCGACCGCGCCCTCCCGATCCGGCTGGAGGACGCGCGGGACGGCGCGCGCGCCGCGACCGCCGGCGTCGTCCTGCCCGAGGGACACTGGATCGCCAGCTACCTCGCGGTGCCCGTGGTGTCCCGCTCCGGTCGCGTGCGCGGCGCGCTGCAGTTCGCGCACCCCGCGCCCGGCGTGTTCGGCGAGCGCGAACAGGAGATCGCGGTGAGCCTCGCGGCGCAAGCGGCGATCGCGATGGACAACGCCATCCTGTACGAGGCCGAGCGCTCGGCCAGCGCGCGCGCGCAGGCCACGAACGAGGCGAAGGACAACTTCATCCACATGCTCGGCCACGAGCTGCGCAATCCGCTCGGCTCGATCCGCACGGCGCTGCAGGTGCTGTCCGTCGCGCCGCGCGCGCGCAAGGCGGTGGCCGTGCCGGGGAACGGGCGCGACACCGCGGCGGTGGACGACGAGGACGGCCTGCGCATGCGCCGCATCATCGACCGGCAGGTCGATCAGCTGGCGCGACTGGCCGACGATCTGCTGCAGGTGTCGCAGCTCTCGAGCGCGAAGCTCTCGCTGCGCCCCGAGACCGTCGATCTCGCGGAGCTGGTGTCCGAGTCGGTCGAGTCGGTGCGCGCGCGCTTCGACGCCGCCGGGCTCACCCTCACCTCCCGCGTTCCCGCCGCGCCGGTGACGGTGTGGGCGGATCCGCACCGCGTGCGGCAGGTGGTGGCGAACCTCCTCGCGAACGCCCGCAAGTTCTGCGACGCGGGCGACCACGTCACGGTGACCCTGGCGACGGACGAGGCCGCGCGCGAGGTGTCGGTCACCGTGGCCGACAACGGCTGCGGCATCGACCCGCACGACCTCGCGCGCGTCTTCGAGCCGTTCGTGCAGACGGAGCTGGCCCGCGACCGGATGACCGGGGGCCTCGGGCTCGGCCTGCCGATCGTGAAGGGTCTCATCGAGGCCCAAGGCGGCCGCGTCGTGGCGAGCAGCCGCGGGCGCGACCTCGGGGCGGAGTTCGAGGTCCGGCTCCCGCTGCACGAGGCGCAGGCGCCCGCGATCGCGAAACCGTCCGCGCCCAGCGTGGCCTCCTTCCGCCGCATCCTCGTGATCGACGACCACCGGGACTCCGCGGATGCGCTCAAGCGCCTGCTCGGGCTGTTCGGCAACGAGGTGGAGGTGGCCTACGACGGGCCGGGCGGCATCGCCGCGGCCCACCGGTTCCGCCCGGACGTGCTGATCTGCGACATCGGTCTGCCGGGCATGGACGGGTTCGAGGTGGCGCGGCGCCTGGGGCGGGATCCCGCGACGCGGGGCATCCGGCTGATCGCGCTGACCGGCTACGGGGACGAGGATACGATCCGCGCGGCGCGTGAGGCGGGCTTCGAGCACCACCTCACGAAGCCGGTCCAGACGGACGTCCTGGAGAGGACCCTCGCCGAGTGCGTGTAGCGGCGCGCCGGCGGCTCACGAGGCCGCGGCGGCTCCGCCCGGCAACCGCTCCCTAGCGGTGGACGGGACGCTCCACGGGCCGGGCGGCGACGCGCCGGGACTCGACCACGCTGGCCAGCAGACCCACGCCGAGAAGCGCCGAGCCCCCCGCGGCGAAGCCCTTGGCGAGCGCGGCGGCCGTGGACGCGGCACCGTCGAACCCGAGAACGCGCGCGGTGGCGGCGAACAGGAGGAACGTGAACGCCCAACTGACCACGATGATCGTGGCGGTGACCGGGGGGGTGCTCCACTCGGTCCAGCGGAAGCCGAGGCGCATGGAATTCTCCGTGGGTGGGAATCGGAGGGACGTTTCCCGACCCCTCTGCAACCGCCGTACCACCCCGGAGCATGCCCGTCCCGTCCGGGGGAACGACGGCGCCTCGAACGGCGGAACTGCCCACCGCGACGGGGGTTGGCGAATCCGGAATCCAGAACGCGTTATTCCGGGTGATCTCCGGCGGTAACACAGCGCGGGGAATCCCATCCGAGGGGCGGAGTACGAACGTCCCTTCATGGAAGTTTTTTCAAGCGCGATCGGTAGATATTTCAAGAGTTCTTCGTCCACAATCGGTCCGGCCGCCGGCAGAGGCCGTGGAAGCGGTCTGCCGGGCGCGCCGATCGCGCGGGTTTCTGGCGTGGATCTTTCTACGGGCCCGGTGGAGCCCCGGGGCCACGTGGAGTGTCCCCGGGGAGCGGCCCACAGCACGAGGCCCGGCCCGCCGGGTCGCAACCCGCACGGCCGCGGAACGGATGACTCGAATGAACCCGTCCCACGATGGCAGCCCGTCCGCGGAGGGGGAACCGTTCGCGGATCACGAGCTCCGGTGCCTGGACCGATCGAAGCTCCACCGGATCCTCCAGGCGGCGCTCATCCACGACCTCAAGGCGCCGCTCAACACGGCCACCCTGGTTCTGGACCTGCTCGGGCGCTCGCTCGCCCAGGACGACTTCCCGGACGTGCGGGACCGCAGCCGCCTCCTGGACAACGTCGAGGAGGTGCGCCGGGAGCTTCGCCGCCTTTCGGAGGGGCTGCCGGGGCTCCTCGCCCTCTCGGACCCCGGACAGGAGCCGGCGCGGGTGTTCGACCTGGCCGCCTCCCTCCGGTGCGGCCTGGACCTCCTGCGGCAGCAGGTGCTGCTGCGCGGCGTGCGCCTGCACCGGCACTTCCCGGAGGAGCCCGTTCTCGTGCAGGGACGGGCCTCCGACCTGCGCCAGGCGGTGCTGAACGTGGTGCTGAACGCCCTCGAAGCCTCCCCGCGGGGCGGCGAGATCCACGTGTCCCTGGACCTGCCGGAGTCGGGCGGCCCGGTGCGCATCCGCGTGGAGGACGCGGGCGAGGGCATCGCCGAGGCGGACGCCGCCCGCGTGTTCGAGCCGCGATTCAGCCGCCGGCCGGGGCAGCGCGGCCTGGGTCTCCCGGTCGCCCGCAGCATCCTGCGCGAGCACGGCGGGAACATCGGGCTGAATCGCCGCACCGGAGGTGGTACCGTGGCGCTCCTGGAGCTGCCGCGGGCGCCCGCCGAGACCCGGTCGGAACTTGCGCAGGGGGCGGGTCCCGCGGGGGCCCGTTCGCCGGAGGTCGGTGCTTGACCCCCACCGCATTGCTGGTCGACGACGACGCGGCCAGCCTTCGCGCGCTCGCCGAGTGGGTGCGGCGCGAGGGCTTGTCCGTGCGCACCGCGGGCACGCTCGAGGAGGCGCGCGCCTGCCTCGAGACGCCTCCGGACGTCGTGCTGATCGACCTGTACCTCCCGGACGGCATGGGCCTGGAGCTGCTGGACGATCTCCGGCAGATCCCGGACTCCGACGTCGTCGTCATCACCGGGCAGGGCTCGATCACGTCCGCGGTGGAGGCCATGCGCGGCGGCGCGGTGGACTACCTCACGAAGCCCATCGACCTCGCGCGCCTGCGCCGCATCCTGCAGAACGTGGCGCGCAACGCGGACCTGCGCTCGGAGATCGACGCCCTGCGCGGCGAGCTGCGCGACCTCGGCCGCTTCGGCGACATGCAGGGCGCGTCGGCGGCCATGCAGGTCGTCTACGACCAGATCGAGCGCGTGGCCCCCACCG
>CAYYFX010000010.1:36336-40458 GCA_964471155.1 uncultured Gemmatimonadota bacterium
CTCATCACCGGCGAGACCGGCACCGGCAAGGAGGTCGCGGCGCGCAGCATCCACCGGCTCAGCCGCCGCGCGCGCATGGCGTTCCTCCCCATCAACTGCGGGGCCATGCCGCCCACGCTCATCGAATCCGAGATCTTCGGCCACGAGAAGGGCAGCTTCACCGGCGCGGAGGGACGGCACCCCGGCATCTTCGAGCGCGCGGACGGCGGCACGCTCTTCCTGGACGAGATCACGGAGATGCCGCTCGAGCTGCAGGTCAAGCTGCTCCGCGTCCTTGAGACGGGCGAGGTCACGCGCATCGGCGGGACGCAGGCGAAGAGCGTGAACGTGCGGTTGGTGTCCGCCACGAACCGGGACCCGCGCCGCGCCGTGGCGGAGGGGAAGCTGCGCGAGGACCTGCTCTACCGGCTGAACGTCTTCCCCATCGAGATGCCTCCCCTGCGCGCGCGCGGCGACGACGTGAACCTCCTCGCCGCGGGCTTCCTGGACGCGCTGAACCGGAAGGGCGGCACGGCCAAGCGCCTGTCGCCGGACGCGGAGGCGAAGCTGAGGGAGCACCCCTGGCCCGGGAACGTGCGCGAGTTGAAGAACGCCGTGGAGCGCGCGTACATCATGGCGGCGGACCGCATCGAGGCGAGCGACGTGCCCCTGGAGCGGCGGGAGATCCCGGTCCCCCTGCCGGACGACCGGCACCTCACGTTCGAGGTGGGCACCTCGCTGGAGGAGTCGGAGAAGGCCCTCATCCTGGCCACCCTGGCGCACCACGGGGGGAACAAGCGCGAGGCGGCCGAGGTCCTCGGCGTCAGCCTCAAGACGCTGTACAACCGGCTCAAGGAGTACGAGGCCGGCGAGGCGCGCAAGGAGCCCTGAGCCCTGACCGCCCGCCCCGGGCCGCCCGCGATTGCCCGGGCGCCCGTCCTGCCCCACAATGCCCTCCCCGGCGGACCGAAGCCTGCCGGCCCTCCGAAGGGATCGCCTTGCCGTCATCCGTCCGCGTCGTCCCGCTCCCGGCCCGCGTCAGCGGCGCGGTCCGCTTCCGGCTGGAAGAGGATCTTCTCGGCGCGCGCTCCATCGCGGTCCGCGCGGCCCTGCGCCACCGGGCCCGCGCCCGCCTGCTCGAGCCGGTGGGCAGCCGGCTGCCCGCCGTGCGCGGCCGGAGCGCGGACCGGCTGGAGGCCTGGGGCGAGGAGATCGCCGACGATCTCGTCGCGCGGCTCCGCCCGGACGGCGTGTCCCGGCTGCGGCGCGCCCTCGCGGAGGGCAAGGCGGTCGTGCTCGAAAGCCGCGCGCTGGACCACGTGGCGCGCCCGCTCGCGCGGCACCTCGGCGTGGCCCGCATCGTGGCGCGCCGGCTGGAGTTCCGCGACGGCCGGGCCACCGGGCGGGTGCTCCCCGCCCCCGAGCCGATGGATCTCGCCCGCGCCCCCCAGACGCGGGCCCTGTTCGTGGACGCCCCGCGCCGCCCCGCGCATCTCCCCGGCGCGCTCTCGGTGCGGCGCGCGCTGGCGGGCCGACGCCTGTTCGTCGCGGGCGCCTCGGGATTCCTCGGCAAGGTCTGGCTGGCGAAGCTCCTCCACGACCTGCCCGACGCCACGCTCACGGTGCTCCTGCGGCGCCGGGGCTCCGCCAGCGTGTCCGACCGCTTCCGCGAGCTCCTCGCGTCCTCCCCGGTGTTCGACCCGCTGCGCGCCACGCCGTCGGACGATCTCGCGCACGTGGCCGCGCGCGTCCGCGTCGTGGAGGGGGACGTGGCGGACCGGGACCTGGGCCTGGACGCGCACACGCGCGCGGAGATCACGTCCGGCACGGACCTGGTGATCAGCTTCGCGGGGCACACGGACTTCAACCCGGATCTCCGCGACGCCCTCGCGGTGAACGTGGAGGCCACGCTGCACCTGCTGGAGCTGGCCCGCGAGTGCGGGGACGCGGGGTTCCTCCACGTGTCCACGTGCTTCGTGGCGGGGATCCGCGAGGGGCGGATCCCCGAGCGGACCGCGCCGTTCGTGACGCCGCTCGGGCTCCCGTTCGATCCGGAGGCCGAACGGCGCCACCTGCTCGAGACGATCGAGTCCTTCGCGCGGCGCGCGCGCGCGTCCGCCACGCCGCGGCCGTTCCGCCGCGCGCTCATCCACGCCGGCATCCGGCGGGCGCGCGAGCAGGGCTGGCCGAACATCTACACGTTCACGAAGGCGCTGGGCGAGGCCCTGCTGGCCACCCGGGGCGTGGGCGTGCCGGTCGCGATCGTGCGCCCGTCGATCGTCGAGACGTCCACGGACTTCCCGAGGCGCGGCTGGGCCGAGGGCGCGAACACGTCGGCGCCGCTGTCGCATCTCCTGGCCTCGCCGTTCCGGCACCTGCCCGTGAACGAGCGGAAGCGGCTCGACGTGATCCCGGTGGACGCGGTCGCCCGCGGCATCACGCTCGCGGCCGCCGCCCTGCTGGAACGCCGGCACGAGGCCGTCTACCAGCTGGCCACGTCCGCCGTGAACCCGCTCGACCTGCGGCGCGCCGTCGAGCTGACCTCGCTGGCGCACCGGCGCCACTACCGCAAGCTGCGCGCGCTCAGGCACCGGCTCCTCGCCCGGCTCGAGACGGTGCCGGTGTCCCGGGAGCGCTACCGCAGGCTGTCCATCCCCTTCCAGCTCCGGGTCGTCCGCGCCCTCAACCGCGCCTGCGCGACGTTCGCGGGAGGGCGCCGGCCGCTCGGGCGCGTCGAGCGCGCGCTGCGCCGCGCGCACGACCTCATCGATCTGTACGAGCCGTTCCTCCTGGACAACGAGCCCGTGTTCGAGGCGGACCACGTCGAGCTGCTGTCCGCGGCGCTGCCGCCGGAGGAGCGCGAACCCTTCGGCTACGACGTGACCGGGATCGATTGGTACGACTACTGGGTGCACGTGCACATCCCGGCCCTGCGGCAGTGGAGCTTCCCGCTGCTCGAGGGCCGGGCCGCCGACGCCGCGCCGTTCGCCGGACCGGCGGCGCCGCCGCCGGAGCGGGCGGCCGCCCCCGCGGCCGCGGGAGGTGCGTGATGGCCGTCCTCGTGACCGGCGCCACCGGGTACCTGGGATCGTACGTGGCCGCCGGGCTCCTGCTGCGCGACGAGTCGCTGCACGTGCTCGTGCGCGCCGCGACCCGCGCGGACGCGGAGGACCGCCTGTGGCGGGCGTGGCAGCTGCACATGGACGAGGCGGCGTTCGCGAAGCACCTGGCCCGCGTACGCATCTTCCCGGGCGACGTCACGCGCTCCGACCTCGGACTGCCCGCCGACGAGCGGCGGACGCTCGTCGAGACCACGAACTCCGTGGTGCACGTGGCGGCGTCGCTCAACCGGCGCTCCGAGCGCGCGTGCACGAACGCCAACGTCCGCGGCACGCTCGCCGTGGTGCAGCTCGCGCGCGCCGCGCACGAGCGGCACGGCCTGCGCCGCTTCAGCCACGTGAGCACCGTGGCGGTCGCGGGGAAGCGGTCCCACGAGACCGTCCGGGAGGACGACGCGCCGGACTGGGATCGCAGCGACTACGACCCCTACGCGCGCACCAAGAAGGTGTCCGAGCTCCTCGTGCGCGAGCTCCTGCCCGGGGTGCCCGTCACGATCTTCCGGCCCGCCACGGTCATGGGGGACAGCCGCTTCCCGGCCACGACGCAGTTCGACATGGTGGGCTCGTTCTCGTTCCTGGCGGGGCTGCCGTTCCTGCCGCTGCGCCCGCTGGACCGGATCGACGTGGTGCCGGCGGACTGGGTGGGCGACAGCATCGTGGAGGTGCACCAGAGCCCGTCGCCGCGGCACGAGGTGTACCACCTCTCCGCGGGCCGGAACGCCCCCACGTACCGCGCCATCACGGACCTGCTGGCGCAGCGCCTCGCGCAGCGCCCGCCCGCGTACGTGCCGGGGCTGGCGGCGCCGCTGGGGGCCGCGCTCGGCGTGGCGGCGCGCTGGGCGCCGGAGCGGATGCGACATGCGGCGAAGCTCCTGCAGGTGTTCTGGCCGTACCTGCTCTGGGACACCGTGTTCGACAACGCCCGCATCGTGGCCGAGACGGGGCGCGCCCCCGCGCCGTTCCTCTCCTACTGCACGGAGCTCCTGCTGTACGCCCGCGCCCAGGGGTTCCGCTACCCGTACCG
>CAYYFX010000010.1:40468-59239 GCA_964471155.1 uncultured Gemmatimonadota bacterium
CCCCCTCCGGCCGGGGCCCCGGGGGGTCCCCCCCCCCCGGGGGGTCCGGCCCCCCGCCCCGCCCCGGCGGGGGCGCCCCCCGCCCCGCGCCGCGCGCCGCCGCCGCGGCCGCCGGCGCCGCGCCGGCCCCCTCGGAGTCCCGGCCGTGAGCGACGCGTTGCTGGCCGGCTGGACCGCGCTGCTGATCGAGCAGGCGGGCCGCGCGCACCTGCGCGAGGGCGCCCCGGAGTGGAGCCCCGGCGGGAAGCTCCGGCTCCTGTTCGCGGGATACAACGGCGCGCGCAACACCGGCTCGGACGTGCGGGTGCAGGAGATGCTGCGCCAGGTGCGGCGGGTCCTGGGCCCCGAGCGCGTCGAGGCGACGGTGATGACCCAGGACTTCGCCCGCACGCGCGGCTACTTCGGCGACGCGCGCCAGGTCCGCCTGCCGGACCTGTTCCCGCCGTTCCTCGCGCGCGAGGTGCCGCGGCACCACGGCGTGATCGCGTGCGAGGGGTCGATGTTCAAGAGCCGCTTCGCCGACGCCCTCACCGTGATGATGATCGGCGCGCTGGGCATCGCCTCCGCGCGCAACCGGGTCGCGATCGGCTACGGCGCGGAGGCCGGGCAGATGTCCGGGACGCTGCGGCGGATGGTGCGCCGGTACTGCGGCACCGCGCTCGTGGTCACGCGCAACCCCGAGTCGGAGCGCATCCTGCGCGCGCTGCGGGTCCGCGTCGAGCCGGGCACGGACACGGCCTGGACGTTCGACCCGTCGCCGCCGGCGGTGGGCCACCGGCTGCTGCGCGGGGCCGGCTGGGACGGGCGCGCGAAGGTGCTGGCCGTCTGCCCGATCAACCCGTTCTGGTGGCCGGTGAAGGCGTCGCTCGTGCGGGCCGCCGGGCGCTTCACGGTCGGGGCCGGGCGCGAGGACCACTACCGCTCCATCTACTTCCACCGCGGCGGACCCGACGTGCGCCGCGCGTACGCCCGGTACCTCGACGCGATCGCGCGGGCCGTGGAGGACTTCCGCCGCAGCCGCGGCGTGTTCCCCGTCCTCGTGGCGATGGAGCGCCTGGACGCCGACGCCTGCCGGCAGCTCTCGGCACGGCTCGGCGGCGCGCCGACCTTCCTGTCCGACGACCACGACATGGGCGACCTCGTGAGCGTCCTGCGCGCGTGCACGATGCTCGTGTCCTCCCGCTACCACGCGGTGGTCACCAGCATGCCGGCGCTCGTCCCGTCCGCCGGCATCACGATGGACGAGCGCCTCCGCAACCTGCTCGCGGACCGCGGCCACGAGGACCTATGCCTCGAGGCGGACGACGTGGCGCTGGAGGCGCACCTGCGCGACACGCTGGACGTGCTGGATCGCGACGCCGACGCCCTCCGCCCCGGCATCGGGCGCGCGGTGGCGCGGAACCTGCGCCGGATGGCACGCATGGGCTTCTTCCTGGAGCGCGAGGTGTGCATGCGCCACCCGGACTTCCCGGCACGCAGCGGCGTGGTGGACTGGCGCGAGTACCTGCCGGAGCTTTCCCCCGCGCTCGAGGCGCTGCTGGCCGCGTGGGACGAGGGCGAGGACGCGCCCGCGCCGGTCGCCGCGCACGCGGAGCGCGCGCCGTGACGTTCGTCGCACGGATCGCGGAGCGGCTGGCCCGCGGGGCGGATCACGTGTTCCTGCGGGAGGCGCGCGCCGGGGAATTCCCCGAGGTCACGGGGGCGGAGCTGGCCCGGCGAATCCGGCGGGCCCGGGCCGCCCTGCGCGCCGCCGGCGTCCGGCGCGGCGATCGCGTGGCGGTGCTCGGCGCCAACTCCATCGCCTGGGTCGCGGCGGATCTCGCGCTGCTGGCCGAGGGCGTCGTCGGCGTCCCCCTGTACGCCCGCGCGCGGCCGGCGGAGCTGGCCCGGATCCTCGCGGACTGCTCGCCGTCGCTCCTGCTCGTGGACGACGCCGCCGCGCCGGCGGTGGACGCCATGCGCGCGGAAGGCGCGGCCGTGCCGGCCGTGGCGCGGCTGGCGGAGCTGGACGCCGGCCCGGCGGAGGTGGACGAGCCCCTGGCCGGCGCCCCGGACGATCCCATCCGGATCTTCTACACCTCCGGAACCTCGGGCGAGCCGAAGGGCGTCGTGCTCACGGCCGCGAACCTCGAGCCCGTGGTGACCGCGGCGGTGGAGCGCCTGGACGCGGTGATGCGCGGACTCGGGCGCGACACCGAGCGCGTCTTCCACTACCTCCCGTTCTGCTTCACGGGCTCGTGGGTCGCGCTCCTCGTGTGCCTGGAGCGGCGCGCCACGCTGACGCTGAACACGGACGTGACCCGCCTCGTGGAGGACCTCGCCCGGGTCCGCCCGCACTGGTTCCAGAACGTGCCGGTCGTGCTGGATCGCGTGCGGCACGGCGTGGAGTCCGCCCTGCAGCGGCGCAGCGGCGTCATGCAGCGCGTGTTCGCGGGCGCGTGGCGGACCGCGCGGGCGCGGCACGCCGGCGGGCCCGTGCCGTTCGGCGACCGCGTCGCCCACCGCATCGCGGGCGCGCTCCTGTTCCCCGCGGTGCGCATGCGCGTGGGCCCGGACCTCCGCGCCCTCGTGTGCGGTTCGGCGCCGCTGTCGGCGGAGACGCAGCTCTTCTTCACGATGCTCTCGATCCCGGTGCTGCAGGTGTACGGCCTCACGGAGACCAGCGCCATCTGCACGATGGACGCGCCGCGCGACTCCGTTCCCGGGACGGTGGGCCGCGCGATCGACGGCGTGGAGATGCGGCTCTCCGGCGAGGGCGAGATCCTCGTGCGCGGCCCGAACGTGTTCGGCGGGTACTGGCGCAACGAGGCGGCCACCCGCGCCGCGTTCGACGGCGGGTGGTTCCGCACGGGCGACCGCGGCGAGGTGGACCCGGACGGCCGCTGGCGGATCCTGGGACGGCTGAAGGACCTGCTGGTGCCCGCGTCCGGGCACAAGATCGCGCCCGAGCCGCTGGAGGAGCGCGTGGCCCGGCTGCTGCCCGGGGCGAAGCAGGTGGTGCTGGTGGGCGACGGCCGCCCGCACCTCGCCTGCGTCGTGACCGGCGACGTGGACGCGGACGAGGTGGAGGCGGCGCTCGACGAGCTGAACCGCGGCCAGCCGCACTACGCGAAGATCCGCGGCTCGCTCGTGCGCGCGGATCCGTTCACGGTGGAGAGCGGCCTCGTCACCGCGAACGGCAAGCTGCGGCGCGCGGCCATCGCCGAGCGGCTGGCCGCCGAGCTGGACGCCCTCTTCGCCCGCGAGGCGGCGCGGTCGTGATGCGCTTCGACGGCGAGGCGCTGTCGTTCCGCGTGGTCGATCGCGTGGTCGAGGTGGCGCTGCACCGCGCCCCGGCGAACGAGATCGGCACCGCGATGCTGGCGGACCTGGAGCGGCTCGCCGCCGCCCTCCCCGCGCTGGAGGCCGAGGCGTCGGCCCTCGTGCTGTACGGCGCGCTGCCGTCCGGGTTCAGCGCGGGCGCGGACCTGCGCGAGCTGCACGGCGCCATCCGCGGGCTCTCGCCCGAGGCGCGCACCGCCGAGGTGCGGGTCTTCCTCCGGCGCATCCATGCCGCCCTCGACGCGCTCGACGCCACCTCCCTCACCACGATCGCGGCCGTGCACGGGCTCGCGTTCGGCGGCGGCTGGGAGCTCGCGCTCGCCTGCGACCTGATGATCGCGGACCGCATGGCGCGCTTCGCGTTCCCCGAGCTGCGGCTGGGGCTCGTGCCCGGATTCGGCGGCGTCGCGCGGCTGGAGCGCGAGGTGGGGAGCGCGGTCGTGCGCGACCTCCTGCTCACGGGCCGGAGCCTCGGGGCGGCGCGGGCGCACGAGCTCGGCCTCGTGAGCCAGCTCGCCGCCGAGGGGCGGGTGCTGGACGCCGCGCGCGGGACGGCGGCGCAGGTGGCGAAGCTGGACCGCCGGGCGGCAGCGGAGGCGAAGCGGCTGGCGAAGCGCGTCCCGCGGGAGGCGCTGGACCGCGACATCGCGGTGTTCTGCGACCTGTTCGGACGGCCGGAGGTCGAGGCCGCGCTCGATCGCTTCGTGCGGAGCCGCGACGCGATGCCGTATCTTCCCTGACCCCGGCGCCCGCGCGCGCCGAGGCGACGGCCGACGACGCAAGGAGGACCCGTGAGCGAACGCACCCTGGCCGAGGTCCTGGACCTCGCCGCCGCGCACTTCCGCCGGCCGCGGGAGTCGCTGAAGCCGGACGACGACCTCTTCGCCACGCTCGGCCTGGACAGCCTGAAAGCGCTGGATCTGCTGTCCCGGCTCGAGGCGCACTTCGGCGTGGAGCTCCCGGACTGGGAGATGCAGGGCGTCTCGGACTTCCGCACCCTGGCCGAGAAGATCCACGCGCGCCGCGGATGACCGGACCGCTGGCGGCGCTCGGCAACCCGGAGTCGCTCGGCGAGGCGCTCGCCCGCGCCTTCGCCCGCTTCCCGTCCCGCGTCTGCGCGATCGAGGCGGACCGGGACCGCGAGACGATGCGGCTCACGTTCGCGGACGCGCGCGCCCGTTCGGCCCGCTTCGCGGGATGGCTGGCCGCGGCGGGCGTGGGTCCGGGCGACCGGGTGGCGATCCTGCTGACGAACCAGGCGCGCTGGCATCTCGCCGCGTGCGGCGCGCTGCATCGCGGCGCGGTGCTCGTGCCGCTGGACTTCAAGCTCACCGCGCGCGAGCACGTGGCGCTCCTCGCGCACGCGAAGCCGAAGGTCCTGGTGGCGGAGGACTGGGCGTGGCGCGCGATCGCGGCGCTGCCGGACGGGGCGCCGCGCGGCGTGGAGCGCGTGGTCGTGGTGAACGCGCCCGGCGGCGTGCCGCTGCCGCCCGGCCCGCCGGGCGGCGCGGGCCCGTGGGAGGAGGCGGAATCCGCGCCGGAGGCCGGCGCCGCGCCGGAGCCGCGACGGCGGGACGACCCCGCGTGCATCGTGTACTCGTCCGGTACCGCCGGGCGCGCGAAGGGGTGCGTGCTGACGCACGGCAACTACCTCGCGCAGCTGGAGTCGCTCACGGCGTTGCACCCGTTCGGCGAGGGCGTGCGCTACCTCAGCATCCTGCCCACGAACCACGCGATCGACTTCATGGTGGGCTTCCTCGGCCCGTACCTGTGCGGCGCCACCGTCGTGCACCTGCGCACCATCCGCCCGGAGTGGGTGCGCGACGCCTTCACGCGATACCGCATCACGCACGCCGCGCTCGTGCCCATGGTCCTGCGGAACCTGCAGACCGGGCTGTCCGCGCGGCTGGACGCGCAGCCGGCGTGGCGGCGCGGCATGTTCCGCGCGCTCGTGGCGATCAACGGCGCGCTCTCCGGCGGCCGCCCGCGCCCGGCGGTGGCGCGGCGGCTCCTGCGCCCCGTGCACGCGGCGTTCGGCGGCGCGCTGCAGGCGCTGTTCGTGGGCGGCGCGCGCTCGGATCCGGACACGCTGCGCTTCTTCCACGCCCTGGGGATCCCGGTGGCGAACGGCTACGGGTTGACCGAGGCAGGGACGGCGGTGACGCTGGACCGGTTGGACCCGCCGCGCCCGCACACCGTCGGCACGCCGCTGCCGGGCGTGGAGGTCCGCATCCACGCGCCGGACGCCGAGGGCGTGGGCGAGGTGCACGTGCGCGGGGCGAACGTGATGCGCGGCTACCTGGACGACGAGGAGCTGACCGCCGCCACGATCGTGGACGGCTGGCTGCACACGGGCGACCTCGGCCGCCTGGAGGACGGCGCGCTCGTGCTGCTCGGCCGGCGCAAGAACATGATCGTGACCGCGGGCGGGAAGAACGTGTACCCGGAGGACGTGGAGGCGGCGTTCGAGGGCGCGGGCGCGAGCGAGGCGTGCGTGTTCGCCGCGCACTGGCTGTGGCCGGACCGTCGCACCGACGAGCGGCTCGTGCTCGTGGCGCGGCTCCCGGCGCGCGAAGGTCTCGACGCGTTCCTCGCGGAGATCTCCTCCCGCAACCGCCGCATCGCGGACTGGCGCCGCGTGGCGGGCGTGCTGCCGTGGGACGCGGACTTCCCGCGCACGGCGTCGCTCAAGGTGAAGCGCGAGGTCCTCGCCGGCTCCATCCGCGACCGCGTCCCCTCGCCGGACGACGCGCTCCTGCGCCTGCCGTGAACCGCGCCGTCCTGGCCGTCCGCTCGGCCGCGCTGTGGACCGCCGGCGTGGCGCACTTCGTCCCCGGCGCGCTGTGGTTCGCGGCCTGCAGCCGGCTCGCGCCGCACCGGTTCCCCGAGCGCGCCCTGAAGACCTTCTGCCGCACCGTGGTCCGCCTCACCGGCGCCCGCTTCGCGGTGGTCCGCTCGCCCCGATTCGATCCCGCCCGCACCGCGGTCTTCGTGGCGAACCACGTGAACGTCTTCGACCCGTTCACGCTCGCGGCCGCCATCCCCCAGCCCGTCCGGGGCTTCGAGCTCTCCTCGCACTTCGACGTCCCGGTGTACGGCGCCCTGATGCGGCACGTCGGCAACATCCCGGTCCCGGCCCGCCCGACCCGCGCCACGCTCGAGACCATCCGGCGGCAGACCGCCGAGGCCCTCGCCGCCGGCCGCAGCCTCATCCTGTTCCCCGAAGGCACGCGCACGCGCACCGGGGCCGTGGGCCCGTTCCGCCCCGGCCTGCTGCGCCTGGTGGCCGATCAGGGAGCGACGCTCGTCCCGGTCACGCAATCCGGCGCCTTCACGCTGCAGCACCCCGGCCAGCGCACGCTGCGCCCCGCCACGATCACCGTGACCCTGCATGACCCCATCGAGACGGCGACGATGACCGCGGCGGAGCGGGAGCTGCTGCCGGAACGCCTGCACGCGATCGTGGCGGCCGGTCTCGCGTAGCCGGAGACCCTACAGCGCGTCGCGCGTGCGCGCCGACGCGGCCGGCTCCGCCTCCTCGGGGCGCACCGGCCGGGCCATGCGGTCGCGGACCTCGTCGGGCGTGAGCTTCACGACGCGGGAGTCCCGCAGCGCGTGCCGGGTGACCAGCGGGACGTCGGCGTGCACCAGCGCGGCGCCCCAGACGACCGACAGGGCCAACCGCAGCACGTCGAAGTCCACCGGCTTCACGAGATACGACGCGAAGCCGATCGACTCGAGGCGCTGCGCATCGCCCGGCTCGCCGACCGAGGCGAGGTAGACCAGGACGGTGTCGCGCAGGCGGGGATCGCCCTTCACCAGGTCGCCGAGCGTCGCGGCGTCCATCTCCCGGAGCGGCGCGGAGAGCACCGCGATCCGGTACGGGTCCCACTCCTCCACCGCCGAGCGGAGGAGGCGAAGGGCCTGGCCGCCCGACCCGGTGGCCGTGCAGCGGAGGCCGACGGAGCCGAGCTGCTCCACGAGGCGGTCGCGGCCGGTGTCGCTGGACTCCACGACGAGCGCGCGCACGCCGCGCAGGTCCGCGCCGCGGAGGTCGCGGGAGCGCGGCCGGGCCAGCGGGACTCGGATCTCGAACCAGGAGGCGCTGCGGCCGTCGGGGCCGGACTCGCCGCCCACCATGCCGCTCATGCGCTCGACCAGCCGGCACGCCAGCGCCAGCCCCGTCCGGGCGTCGGTCGGCGCGACCGGCGTCGCTCCCGGGCGCGGGGTGGCCGTGTCGACCACCGAGGGACCGCCGTGCTCCACGATGAGCTTGAGCGTGGCATCGGCGCGCGCGCGCCAGCTCGTCTCCAGCCGCACGGCGACCCTGCCGGCGTTCGTCATGCGGATCGCGTGCGCCACGAAGCGCTCGGTCACCTGCCGCAGGCGTCCGGGGTCGGCCACGACCCGGCCGGCGCCGTCGGTGTCCACCTGCAGCTCGATCGCCACGCCCTTCGCGGCCGCCGAGGGCCGGGCGGCCTCGACGACCTCGTCCAGCGCCACGCGGAGATCGAACTCGATGGGCTGCAGCGCGAGCACGCCCGTCTCCAGGCGCGCCCAATCCAGGAGATCGTTCAGCACGCCCACGACGGTGCGCGCGGAGCCGCGGACCATCTCCGCCTCCGCCGCCAGCTCCCGCGGGAGGTCGGACGCGGCCAGCCGCTCCGCCGCGGCCACCAGCGCCTCCACCGGCGCGAGCACGTCCCGGCCCACGCTCGCGAACAGGGCGGTCTTCGCCGCCTCCACCCCGGTCGCCGCGGCCAGCCCGACCCGCGCCTCCTGCATCGCGCGCTCGGCTCGGAAGCGGTCGGTCATGTCCCGGAACAGCAGGACGGCGCCCCGCGACCGCCCGGCCGACTCCAGCGGCGCGAACGAGTAGGCGGCCGGCAAGGACCGGCCGTCCACGGTGCGGTGGATCCAGGCGGACTCGCGCTTCCAGGCGCGCCCCGTCGCCAGGTGGTCGAAGACGACCGCCAGGTCCAGCGCGTGCGTCCGTCCCGGACCGCCGTGGATCTGCGCCAGCTCGAGGAGATTCCGCCCCTGCCAGGCGCCCGGCGCGAGGCCGAGGATGGCCTCCCCCGCCGGATTCAGGAACCGGACCGCCCCGTCCGGGGCCACGTGGGCCACGCCTTCCGGCACCGCCCGGAGCACTTCCAGGGACCCGGAAACCCCGGATCCCGTCCTGTCCCGCTCCATGTCGAACCTCCTCCGCCGACCCTCCGACCCTGTTTCGAGTATCGGTCCGTCCCAAGGAGCCCTTGACCACGCAACCCGGGCGCCGGCCCGCCCGTAGGACGGCCATCACCCCCGTCGTGGGGGCCTGGGACAGGGGGATTCCATGAAGCGGACCTTGGCAGCTCTGGCAGTGGCGCTCCTTCCGGCGTCGGCCGCGCACGCGGACGACCGCTGGTTGCACGTGGCCGTGGACGGCGACGACGAGACCGTCCGCATCAACCTCCCCATCGCGGTCGTGGCGGCGGCCATGCCCTTCCTCGAGATGCACGCGCACGAGGGACGGCTGGAGCTGGACGACCACGATCTGGAGATCGCGGACGTCCGCCGGCTCGTGGTGGCGCTGAACGAGGCGCAGGACGGGGAGTACGTCACGGTCGAGGACGGCGACGAGACCGTGCGCATCCGCAAGGAGGGGAAGTTCCTGTACGTGGATGCGAAGGAAGGCCACAAGGACGACCCGGACGAGCAGGTGGAGGTGCGCATGCCGATCGAGGTGGCGGCGGCGCTCGTGTCGGGGCCGGAGGACGAGCTGAACCTCGCCGCGGCGCTCGACGCGCTCGCGAAGCACGGCACCGGCGACCTCGTCGTGGTGCGCGACGACGAGGAGACGGTGCGGATCTGGATCGACACCAGGTCCGCGGACTGAGGAGGGGCCATGCGAACGAAGGGACGCAGCCTGTTCGTGATCCTGTTCGGCGCGCCGCTCCTGCTGGCCGCGCCGGTCTTCCTCCTGGGCTCGTGGATCGTCCGGGACGGCATGATGGAGATCCACATCCTGCAGCGCGACGGCGGGAGCTCGGTGGACGTGAGCCTCCCCGCCGCCGTCGTGCCGGCCGCGGCCGGCATGATCCGGGTGTGCGGCGCGGGCGAGGCGGAGTGCCGCATCGATGCCGAGACGCGCGAGGCGCTCCGGATCGCGGCCGACGTGCTCTCGGCGATGCGGCACGGTCCCGACGGCGTCCTCGTGGACATCCGCACCCGCGACGAGGTGGTGCACGTGGAGAAGCTGGGTGGCTCGCTGCAGCTCCACGTGGACACGCCCGAGGAGCTCGTGCGCGTGAAGGTCCCGCTCGGGGCCGCGCGGGCCGCGTTGGACCTGATCTAGCCGGCCGTCCCCGCGGGCCGCGGCCGCGGCCCGCGAGTGGCGGACCCCCGACTCGTCAAGTCGGCGCAGTTCCGGGTCGATAATCCCGTCCAGCCACCGAATCGGAGGACGGCATGGACGCGCCTCGACCCGGGACGATCACGCCCGCGCCGGCGCCCGGGGGCGGACCCGCCCCCCCGTCGCTGGACGCGATCTCCGCGCAGATCACGGAGATCTCCACGCTCCCGGACGTGGCGCTGCGCGTCATGCAGGTGGCTTCCGACCCCGCGTCCGACGCCGCCGACCTGCGGGCGGTGCTGGAGTCCGATCCCGCGCTGTGCGTCCGCGTCCTGCGCTGCGTGAACTCGGCGTCCTTCGGCCTGCGCACGAAGATCGCCGACCTCTCGCAGGCGGTGTCCTACCTCGGCTTCAACCAGATCCGGGATCTCGCCATCACGGCCACCGTCAGCGACCTCTTCCGCGGGAAGGGGCGCATCGGCGCGTACGACCGCCACGGGTTGTGGCGGCACCTCGTGGCCACCGGCGTGGCGTCCCGCATGATCGCCGTGGGCCAGCGCCTCGAGGGACACGTGAACGCCTTCCTCGCCGGGCTCCTGCACGATCTCGGGATCATCCTGTTCGACCAGTACCGCCACGGCGAGTTCCAGCACGTCGTGGCGGGCCTGCACCCCGGGAAGACCCTGATCGAGTTCGAGCGCAAGTTCGTGCCCTGGGACCACTGCGAGCTCGGGTTCACCATGGGCGAGCGCTGGCGGCTCCCCGAGGTGGCGCTGGCGGCGATCCGCTGGCATCACGCGCCGCGATCCTGCCCTCCCCCGCACACGCGCATGGTGCACTGCGTGGCCGCGGCGAACGCGCTGTGCTCCGCGCACGGGATCCCGTCCGTGGGGACGAACCTCGTGTCGGTGGAGCAGGACACGCTCGCCGTGCTGGGGCTCGAGATCCGCGACATCGGCGCCTTCGCCGAGGAGCTGGACGCGGAGATCGCGCGCAACCAGCATCTCTTCGACATCGTCGGCTGATCCCCCGCCGCGCGACGGCGGGCGGGACGTGCGGGCCGGAAGGGAGCGCCGCGGGGAACCGTCCTTCCGCGAACGGTCCGCCGCGCGGCGCTTCGGACGCGGGCTCCTCTTCAGGCGGAGGGGAAAGCCGCGATCGCCCGTCCTTCCGGCGTTCCGGTGGCGTCGCCGCACGCTTCGGGCGGCGGGCTGCCGGGGATCGTGTCCGGCGGCAGCGGGGGCACATCCGACAGCAGGCCCTCGGGGGCGAACGCCGGCACGGATTCCTGGAGGCGCGGCATGCGGTTCCAGGCGTCGAGCGCGGCGATCTTGTAGGCCTCGGCCAGCGTCGGGTAGTTGAAGACGTTCTCCACGAAGTAGTCCAGGGTGCCGCCGAGCGCCATGGCCGCCTGGCCGATGTGGATCAGCTCGGTCGCGCCCTCCCCCAGGATGTGAACCCCCAGGACCCGCCGGGTTTCCAGCGAGAAGAGGATCTTCAGCACGCCGGAGTCGATCCCGAGGATCTGCCCGCGCGCCGTCTCCCGCAGGCGGGCCACCCCGGTCTCGTACGGGATCCCCTTCGCCGCCAGCTCCTGCTCCGTGGCGCCGACCATGCTGATCTCCGGCACCGCGTACACCCCGAACGGGAAGAGCTCCGGGAAGGTCGTCGTGTCGTGGCCGAAGGCGTGGCAGGCGGCGAGTCGCCCCTGCTCCATGGACGTGGACGCCAGGCTCGGGAAGCCGATCACGTCGCCGGCCGCGTAGATGTGCCCCGCCTTCGTCCGGAAGTGCGTATCCACCACGAGCCGGCCCTTGTCGTCCGGGGCCAGGCCGGCGGCGGCCAGGTTGAGCTCGTCCGTGCAGCCGGCGCGGCCGGCGGCGAACAGGACCACGTCGGAGCGCAGGAGCTTCCCGCTCTTGAGCCGCGTGAGCACCTTGTCGCCCGCGCGCTCGATGGACGCCACGTGCTCGCCGAGGCGCAGCACCACCCCGCGATCGCGCAGGTGGAACTCCAGGTCGCTGACGATCTCGCGGTCCAGGAAACCCAGCACCTTGTCCCGGCCGTCCACCAGCGACACCTTCACGTCCAGCGCCGAGAAGATCGTGGCGTACTCCACGCCGATCACGCCGGCGCCGATCACCGTCATCGTGCGCGGCAGCTTGCGGATGCGCAGCAGGCCGTCCGAGTCGATCACGTGGGACTCGTCGAAGGGGACGTCGCTCGGGCGCAGCGGCCGCGTGCCCGTGGCGACGAGGATGCGGTCGGCCAGGATGTCCTCCAGCTCGCCGCCCGGCTTCTCCACGCGCACGCGGTGCGGGTCCACGAACCAGGCGCGCCCGTCCACCGTTTCGACGCCGTTGCGGAAGAGCTGGTCGCGGATGACCTCGATCTCGTGCGCGATGGTGAGGTCGAGACGCTCCATGAGGTCGCCGACGCCCACGTCGTGCTTCAGCCGGTAGCCGCGCCCGTAGAAGCTGCGCTGCCGCCAGCCGGAGAGGTACAACACCGCCTCGCGCAGCGTCTTGCTGGGGATGGTGCCGGTGTGCACGGTCACGCCGCCGACGCGGCTGCGCCGCTCCACGAGGCACACGCGCTTGCCCAGCTTCGCCGCCTGGATGGCGCCCTTCTGGCCCGCGGGCCCGCTCCCGATCACCAGGAAATCGACCTGCCGCACGGCGCCTCCTCCGGGCCATGGGACGCGATCCGGTTCGTCCGTTCCGGGAATGTCGGCAGGGGTGTCGAGGAAGTTGAAGGAAACCTCGCCGACCTCAAGTTCGCCCACCCGGGAGCCGATCCTGACCAACGAAGCCCAGGAACCGGAGAGCCGCATGCCCCGTCGTGCCGTCCCCGTCCCGCTCTTGGCCGTGGTCGTGGCCGTGGTCGTGGCCGCGCTCGCGGCGTGCTCCTCCCCGGGGCAGCTCACCGTGTCCTACCGGCAGGTGCCGAAGAGCGAGGCGCGCATTGTCGTGCTGCCGGTGGGCGTGCCGTCCGGGGCGAAGGAGCTGGCCGGGAGCGGGCCGACGCTGGCCGCGCTGTACGCCACGGAGCTGCTGCGCGCGTACCGCGTGCTGGAGTGGAAGCGCTTCGAGCGCACGCTGGCGGAGCGCGAGCTGGACGTGAACGCGCTCCTGAACGGGACGGGCGGCGAGCTGGCGCGGGACCTGGGCGTGGACGCGATGCTGGTGTCGGAGGTGTACGAGTGGAGGCCCGGGAAGCCGGGCATCCTGTTCCTCGCGAGGAAGGGCCGGGTGGGCTTCCAGGCCCGCCTGGTCGACGTCGCCACGGGTTCGGTGCTGTGGAGCGTGAATCGCGTGCAGCAGACGGAACCGTCCGACACGCTCCCGGTGGGTCTGGCGCGGGTGTTCCGGGAACTGTCCGGGGAACTGCCGCACGAGATCACGCCGTACTGACCCGGACCCGAGTCACCTCCACCTCCCGCAGGCCTCGGCCATGGACCCGAAGCGCCCCATCCGCGGCATCACCCCCCCGCACGGAACGGAACGCCCGCGCGGCGGCGCGCGTCCGTTCCTCGGGATCCACTTCGACTGCTGCCACGTGTACGCGCGCATCTACCGGACCCGCGAGGGCGACGCGTACGCCGGCCGCTGTCCGCGCTGCCTGCGCGCGGTGCGCGTGAAGATCGGCGCCGATGGCGTGGCGTCGCGCTTCTTCCGCGCGATCTGAGCGGGGCCCCCGCGGCGGCCGACGCGGAGGAGAGCGCGCTACCCCAGCGGGACCGCGCGGGACCCCGTCCACATGTCGAAGATCTCGATCGGCAGCAGCCGCTCGAGGTCGAGCTCGCGCACCATGGCGGGCGCGACCGGACGGAAGCGCAGGCGCGCCTCGACGGAGAGCGGGCCGAGGGTCCCCGGCGGGATCGGGATGTCCCAGGACACGGTGCGGGTCTCGCCGTGGCGGATGAGGCCGGACTCGTCGATCGCCACGCCGCGCCACGTGAAGAAGGTCGGCGCCCCGCCCGCGTCGTACATGATCGAGCCGAACTTCGCGAGGTCGGGATCCGCCGGCAGGTCGCCGTTCGCGGCGAGGCGCCCGGACACCCAGATCTCGCGCCCCGACTCGTCCTCCACGATCAGCTCCACCCACATCTCCCGTGCGAACGACACGCCGGACGGGATGGAGTGGCCCGTGAACGCGTTCGTGATCGCGATCCGCACCTCGAGGTCCGACGCCGGCGGCAACGTGGGCGGCACCGTCATCTCCACGAGCACGGAGCGCTGCAGCAGCTCCAGGGTGGCGGCCCGCTGCGCCGCGAGGTCCACGCCGCGGAACGGGTCGTACGCGTAGTCCACGCCCACGAAGGCGTGCCGGTGCACCGTGCGGATCGGGCCGTCCGACGACGCGCGCCCGGTGTAGGCGGGCATGTGGCAGTCCTGGCACTCCACGCCCTGGCCGGACAGGATGGAGTCCTGCCACTCCTGGAAGGTGTTCTCCAGCCCCGTGCCGTTGGCCGCCGCGAGCTGATGACAGGATGCGCACTGGATGGACGTGCGGAACGACGCGTCCTCCAGCGACTCGTGGAACGCGTTCGGCACCGGGTCCGCGATGCCGCCGAGCTTCGGCCCGCGCGGGTCCACGCTCTTCAGGAAGTCGATGCTCCCGATGGGCGGCACGATGTTGATCGAATGGCAGATGTCGCAGCTCACCCCGTCCTCGTCGAGGTCCTCCATCGGGTGCGCCTCGCTCGGCACGTTCCCGGCGGCGAGCCACTCCTCCTGCCGGACCAGGGCGGGCATGTGGCAGTCCCGGCAGCTCGCCGCGGCCGCGTCGCCGGCGTCCTGCCGCGCCAGCTCGCTCATGGCCAGCATGAGCGGGTCCACGCCGCCGAACGCGTGCATGGAGGACTTCCACTCGTCGAAGTGGTTCGGGTGGCAACCGCCGCAGGCCGCCGCGGCGCGGAAGGGGGGGAGCCCCACCTCGCCGTCGGGGCCGCCGGGGTTGTCGTCGTCGCCGCAGCCGGCGAGGGCCACCGCGAGGAGTGCGCCGAGGAGCCGGACGATCTTCAGTGCGCGCATGCGGTGCCTCACCCCCGCCGGAAGAGCCCGAGCACCCGCGTGAGCTTCGCCACGCGGAAGGGCTTCCCGGTGCGGAACAGCAGGTTGAAGGCGCGCTCCGGAAGCTGCGCGCCGATCCGCGCCAGCTCCACCGGGGAGGGCGTAGTGCCGGACGACACCGCGTCATACCCCAGGGGGGCCATCACGGGTCCGAAGATCCGCTCCCCCAGCCAGATCTCGGTGGGGGTCAGCTCTGTGCGCCAGCGGTCCTTCGACGTGTCGAAGATCCCCTTCGGGGCGTCCCCGCCGGCCGGGACGAACGACGTGTTCGCCCGCTCCACCTGCAGCATCCCCGGATCGAAGCCGACGCCGGCATGCGCGGCGAGGCGCCGCACCGCGGCCTCGGGGTCGGCCACGAGGTCCTCGTACCGGAAGCGGAGCACGGCACTTCCCCACGGCGCCTTCTCCGCTTCCAGCAGCGCGGTCATGTAGCTCTTCCACAGCATGGACACGGGCAGCGGGTTGTAGCGCTCGCGGTAGGTGGCCACGTTGCGGCGGTGGTAGTTCTTGTACGAGGAGAGGAAGCCGCGCGGGTCGCGCACGAGCGCGACGATGCGCGCGTCGGGCCACCAGGCCAGGATCGTGGCCAGGTACAGGATGTCCTGCGGGCTGGAGTCCCCCCACACCGCGGCGCCCTTGCGGGCCGCCTGCGTGGTGAAGAGGACGCGCGCGAGGTTCGGTTAGGACGGGCCGGCGGCGACGAGCCGGGCGTCGAACTCCGCGGGCGTGAGCGCGGCGGCCACGTCCGCGTCCGATCCGAAGCGGCGCACGATGTCCAGGACCCGCTCGATGGCGCGCGCCCGGGCGGCCGGGTCCGTGAGGTCCCCGAG
Organism: uncultured Gemmatimonadota bacterium; assembly: GCA_964471155.1. GTDB lineage: Bacteria > ARS69 > ARS69 > ARS69 > ARS69 > CAYYFX01. The sequence goes on from CAYYFX010000010.1 coordinate 56,032, forward strand.
GCGGCCGCGGTCGTCCCACACGCGCTCGAAGAAGTGCACCTCGTCGAAGAGGTGCACGTCCGGGTGCCGGTTCAGGATCTCCTTCACCAGCGTGGTGCCGGTGCGCGGGGCGCCGACGACGAACACGGGATGACGGGGCGTCAACGGTCCGCGATCCTTCGGGGGTGGCGGGGCGATCTCCGGGCGGCCGGCGGGGCGACCCGGGGGATCATAGCACGGGGGAGGCGCAGCCCATGGACCGGTGGCCGTGGACGTTCGGGGCGTTGCTGGCGGCGCTCACGGCGGCGCGCTTCGCCCTCGCCGCCGGCTGGGCGCCGAGCCGGGACGAGGCGGCCTACTGGTACTGGGCCTGGCACGGCGTGGACGCGTCGTACTCGCTGGTCACGGTGGGGCTGGTCCGGATCGCCACCGCGCTGCTCGGGGACGGGGCGTTCGCGATGCGGCTGCCGGGGCTTGTCGCCGCGTGCGCCACGGTGGCGGGCACGGTGGCCGCGGCGCGGCGCCTGGGGACGACGCGGCGTACGGCTCTGGCGGTCGGGGCGGCGGTGGCCGCATCCCCCTGGCACGTCTACACGGGAACCGTGGTCCACCCGGACGCCTTCCTCGGCGCTGCCGCGGCGCTCCTGGGGTGGGCGCTGACCGCGCCGCCACGGTGGATCGCGGCGGCCGGAGCCGTGTCCGTCGCGGCGCTCGCGAAGCTCCCGGGAGCGCTTCTTGCCGCCCCGCTGCTGCCGGCCCTGCTGCGCTGGCGCGCGCGGGCCGGCGTGACCGCGGCGGTGGCGGGTGTCTTCGGGGCGACGGCGGCGCTGCTGCTGGCGGACGCGGACGGCAGCATCCTGCGCGGCGTCCGCGAATTCGGACGGTTCGGGCCCGGGGTGGGCCCGGCCGAGCGGGTCGGGTGGACCGTGCTCGAGATCGTCCTGGCCACGGGGCCGGCCCTGCTGCTCGCCGCCGGGGCGGGCGCCTGGGCGATGCGCGGCTCCGAGGCTCGTGCGCGCTGGCCGGCCGCGGACGCCGCGGCCGCGCTCCTCGCGTTCTTCGGCGCGTTCGCGCTCGCCGGGCAGACGAAGGGGAACTGGTTCGCGCCCGCGCTGGTTCTCCTCGCACCGCCTGGCGCCGCAGCGCTCGAGCGGCGCGGCTCGGGCAGCCTCCTGCGGGGTACGGCGCTCGCGGGGGCCGTGGTGGCCCTGGCCGGCGCGTGGATCGCGGGGCAGCCGGCGGTGGCGGCGCGGCTGGCGAAGGCCGCGCCCCTCGCGGCGCTCGATGCGTCGTATGCTCGCCGCGTCGGCGCGCGGGAGGCGACCGTGTCGCCGGATCGCACGTGGTCCGCGCGCGCGGCGGACCTCGCGGGCGAGCCCGGCGTGGACGCACGGGTGCGCGCGGCACTGGACGAGGGCGCGGTGGCGATCGCGAGCGACGACTACGGCCTCGTGTTCGCCGTCGCGCGGCAGATCGGACGCGACACGCGCGTCTGGCTGCCGTTCGATCCGATCTTCGCGCGCACGTGCGGGGAACCGCCGCGCGCCGGTGAGGAGGTGGTGTACGTGAGCCGAAGCCCGAACGGCATGCCCCCCGCGCTCGCGCGGGCGTTCGCGTCGTGCGAGCCCGTCGCGTCCGCGCGGCCGGACATGCCGCGCGTGTTCCGTTGCCGCGCCTTCCGCGGCCTGGCCGCGCTGCCGCTCCTCGCCGCGCTGGCGCTCCCCCCGGCGGCGGCCGCCGCCGACGCGCCGGACCACTCGGACTACGGCGCCCTGCTCGCGCGCTACGTGACGCCGACCGGCGTGCGTTACGCGGCTTGGCACGACGCGCACGGGGATCGGGCGAAGCTCCTGGAGTACCTCAGCCGCATGGAGCGCGTGGACGCCGCGGCGCTCGCGCGGGACGAGGCCATGGCCTACTGGATCAATGTGTACAACGCCGCCATGCTGCAGCTCGTGCTGGATGCGTACCCGATCAAGAGCCCGAAGGACCTCGGCGGGCTCCTGGGGACCACCTGGGAGAAGAAGGTCTTCCGCGCGGGCGGCGAACGGATCTCGCTGGATCACATCGAGAACGGGATCCTGCGCGCGAAGTACCCGGACGCGCGCATCCACTTCGCGCTGAACTGCGCCGCGCGCAGCTGCCCGCCGCTGCGGGCCGAGCCGTACGTGGCGGACCGGCTGGACGAACAACTGGAGGACGCCACGCGCGCGTTCCTCGCGGACCCGGCCCACGTCCTGGTCGAACCCGGCAAGAAGCCGAAGCTCACCGTCTCGAAGCTCTTCGACTGGTACGCGGCCGATTTCGTGGCGGCCGCCGGGTCGGTCCCCGCATACGTGGCGAGGTACGCGTCGCAGATGCCGGCGGCGACGCCCGAGAGCGCGGCCATCGAGTGGAAGCTGTCGTACGCGGACTACGACTGGGCGCTGAACGAGGCGGAGTGACGCGCGACGGCCGGGGCGGGACGCAGGGAGCGCCGCGGGCGCATGGAAGCGGACCCGCGGCGCCACCCCCGTCGACCGCGATCGTCTAGTACCGGTAGATCTCCGGCTTGTACGGCCCCTCCACCGGCACGCCCAGGTACTCCGCCTGCGCCGGCGTGAGCTTCGTCAGCTTGACGCCGAGCTTCTCGAGGTGCAGCCGCGCCACCTCCTCGTCCAGGTGCTTCGGCAGCGTGTACACGCCCACCGGGTACTCGGCGTGCTTCGTCCACAGCTCGATCTGCGCGAGCACCTGGTTCGTGAACGAGTTCGACATCACGAAGGACGGGTGGCCGGTGGCGCAGCCCAGGTTCACCAGCCGCCCCTCGGCCAGCACCAGGATGTGCCGCCCGTTCGGGAGCAGCCAGCGGTCCACCTGCGGCTTGATCTCCGTCTTCTTCGCGCCGTTCTTCGGGTTGTTGAGCCAGGACATCTGCACCTCGGAGTCGAAGTGCCCGATGTTGCAGACGATGGCGTCGTTCTTCATCTTCATCATGTGCTCGCCGGTCAGCACGTCGCAGCAGCCGGTGGCGGTGACGAAGATGTCGCCCACGGAGGCCATCTCCTCCATGGTGGAGACCTGGTAGCCCTCCATGGCGGCCTGCAGCGCGTTGATCGGGTCGATCTCGGTGACGATCACGCGGCCGCCCAGGCTCTTCATGGCGTGCGCGCAGCCCTTGCCCACGTCGCCGTAGCCCGCGACCACGACCACCTTGCCCGCCACCATGATGTCCGTGGCGCGCTTGATG
>CAYYFX010000011.1:0-46066 GCA_964471155.1 uncultured Gemmatimonadota bacterium
GATCTCGCCACGTGGATCCGCCTCTCCACGCCGGCGCCCGCGGATTACGGCGTGCTGGCCTCCTGGACGTGGGGACATCTCGTGGAGTGGCAGGCGGACCGTCCGTCCCTGGCCACGAACTTCGGCACGTTCGTGGGGGCGGAGGCGTTCCGCGATCCGGCGCGCTTCTTCCTGGCGGAGGATCCGGCGGCGGCGGAGTCGTTGCTGGAGCGGCGGCGGGCACGCTACGTGATGCTGACGAGCTGGCTGCCGAACCAGATCGAGCCGCTCGTGCGCGCGGCCGATCCCGCGCTGCGCTCGCGGTACGTGGACCCCGGCGCCGACCCCGACAACCTGGCCCTGCGCTTCCCGTGGTACGCCACGATGGGCGCGCGCCTCCTGCTGGACGGGCGCGGCCTCGCGCCCGACGGGTCGTGGGCCGAATCGCTGGACTTCGTGCGCGCGGTGCACGTGTCGCCGCAGCGGGATGCGCGGTTCGCGGCGCGCCCCGGCGGCATCCCGGCGGGCGCGGTGTGGGAGCGCGTGCCCGGCGCCGTGCTGGAGGTGGAGGGCGCGGCCGGCGACACGCTGCAGGTCGCCGTGCGCGTGCGCTTCGAGGCGGCGCGCTACGAGCTGGACTGGGTGCGCTCCGCGCGCGTGGGCGCGGACGGGGTGGCGCGCGTGCGCGTGCCGTATGCCACGGACGCCCCGAACGGCGACGGCACGGCGGCCGGCGGCGCGGCGTGGCGGATGGGCGCGCGCGAGGGCGTCGTGGCCGTCCCGGCGCGCGCCGTGGAGCAGGGCGGCACGCTTCGCATCGCGCGCTGACGCCGGCGCAGGGTCAATCGCGGCGGCGCCAGACGCGGACCTCCGCGAACGGGTAGAGCCAGTCGTGCGGCGGGAAGGCGCGGCCGAAGACGCGGCGCGCCGCCGGAGCGATCCCCTCGAAACGCGCCGCGGGAAGGTACGCCTGGTCGAGCGCGGCGAGGAACGCCATCGCCTCCGGCGTGCGCAGGCGCTCCGCGTCGCGCCACTCGAACTCGCTCATCACGAGCAGGTACGGCCGCTCGGCGCGAAGCCGGGCGGCGTCCCAGTCGCTGCACACGACGAAGCGCCATGGCGCGGGCGTGGCGTTGAAGCGCGGGAGCGACCGCTCGCCGCCGTTCCACGGCGTGACCGTGGCGGTGTGGAACCACGGGATCGACGCCAGTCCCACCGTGCTGCCGGGCGGCGCGTTCGCGGCGATCCAGCCGGCGGCGCGCGCGCGCGGATCGGGGGCGAGCAGCGCGGAGGCCTGCAGCAGTGCGAGCGCGGCGGCGTAGCCCGCGGCGAGAGCGCCCGGGATCGCGGGGCGGAGCCTCCGCGCGAGGGCGGTGCCGCGGTACGCGTCCAGCGCCACCGCCGCCGCCACCGCGAGCACCGGCACGAGCGGCAGCGTGTAGCGCAGGAAGCGCACCTGGGAGAGCCCGAGCCCGAGGAAGTACGGGACCGCGAAGGCGAGGAGGACCACCCCGGCCGGCCGGCGCCGCATCGCCAGCACCGCCAGCCCCGCGAGCGCGAGCACGAGCAGCGGCGGCCCGAGAACGTAGGGGAGGTTTGCGAGCACGTGGTGGGACCAGCCGTCCCCGGTGTCGGTGAAGATGTCGAGGTGTCCCTCGCGCGGGTGCACGAGCAGCTCGTAGCGCACGTCGGCGAGGAAGCGCGCGGGCGTGAGCAGCGCGTAGGGGACCGCGACGAGGAACGCCGCGAGCGCGGCGCCGGCCGCGGCGGCGATGCGCGCCACGCGCTGTCGTGCGGCGCCCGGCAGGAGGAGCGCGGCCGCGACCGGCGCCGCCAGGGCGAGGCCCGCGCTGTACTTCGCCGCGGCGGCCAGTCCGGCGGCCGCTCCCGCGAGCGCGAACGCGCGCGGCGCGCCTTCGAGCGCGCGCAGCGCGTACAACAGCGCCGTGGCCACCAGGAACGTGGTGATCGCGTCCGGCGTGGCGAAGCCCGAGTGCAACACGTGCCCGGGTGCGCACGCCACGGCGAGCGCCGCGAACACCGCGAAGGGCGCCGGCACGAGGCGCGCCGCGATGCGTGCGGCGACGAGCGCCGTGGCCGCGCCCGCGACGATCGACAGCAGGCGCGCCACCACGTGCGTCCCCGTCACTGTCTGCACGAGACCCGCCGCATGGAACGGCCACGACACGATCGCCGTGAGGTAGAGCGGCAGGCTCCCGTAGTTGAAGAACTCGGGGTCCCAGTTCCCGGTGTTGAGTGTGCGGATGGCGCGGCCCGCGGTGTCGAACTCGTCCGGGTGGAACGAGAAGTAGTGCGTGGCGTCCGGGAGCCCCCATGTCAGCCCGGGCAGGCGCACGGCGAGCGCGAGCGCCACGACCCCGGGAAGGGCGGCGCGCAGGGGACGGGTCCGATGTTCGCCGCGAGGGGAAGGCCGCGTCGACATGGTCCGGCCAGCATACGGGCCCACGCGTCCGGCCTCAATCGAGTATGGTTTGCGCCGTTCGGAGGGTGGGCAAGCATGCGGACCGAAGTGGAGTTCCTCGCGTCCCGGAGTGCGGGATCCGTGCACGGTCTCCTCGATCGCCCCGCGGACGCGCGCGTCCTGCTCGTGCTGGCCCACGGTGCGGGTGCCGGCATGCGGCACGCGTTCCTCGAGGCGCTCGCCGCGGCCCTCGGCGCGCGGGGGGTCGCCACGTTCCGATGGCAGTTCCCCTACATGGAGCACGGCTCGAAGCGTCCGGATCCGCAACCGCTGCTGCTCGCGTCCGTGCGGTCCGCGGTGGCGAAGGGGCGCGAGCTCGCGGACGGGCTGCCGCTCTTCGCCGGCGGGAAGTCCATGGGCGGGCGGATGACGTCCCTCGCCGCGTCCAGGGAGCCGCTGCCCGGCGTGCGCGGCCTCGTCTTCTTCGGCTTCCCGCTGCATCCGGCCGGCAAGCCGTCCCTCGAGCGCGCGGAGCACCTCGCGCAGGTGCGCCTGCCCATGCTCTTCCTGCAGGGAACCCGCGACACGCTCGCGGACCTCGCGCTCCTGGAGCCCGTGGTGCGTCCGCTCGGTGACGGCGCCACGCTGCACGTGCTCGAGGGCGCGGACCACTCGTTCCACGTGCTGAAGCGCTCCGGGCGCACGGATGCCGAGGTGCTGGAAGCCCTGGCGGACGCGGCGTCGTCCTGGATGGACGCCCGGGCGCGGGCGGTGCCGGCGTGAGCGTGGGCGTCGCCGTGGAGGCGCATCCGCTGCTGGATCTCGCGGGCTTCGTCACGGAGCTGCCGCGCCCCCTCGCGGAACTGCCCTCGCCGGACTGGCTCGTCGCGCTCCTGCGGGCGGACGCGCCCGCGCCGGTCGTGCGCACCGAGGAGCTGCGCGCGGCCGTGCGCGACGTCCTGCGCCACGGCGGGTACAAGCCCACGGGCCGCGGCAAGCCCGCGTCCGAGTACCTCGTGCGCGCGGCGGAGGAGGGCGCGCTGCGTTCGATCAACCTCGTCGTGGACGCGTGCAACGTCGTGTCGCTGCACTCCGGCGTCCCGATCAGCGTGGTGGACCTGGACCGCGCGGCGGCGCCGTTCCGGGTCGGCATCGCACCGGCGGGGACGCGCTACGTGTTCAACGCGTCCGGCCAGGAGATCGACGTGTCCGGGCTCCTCGGCCTCTTCGACGCCGCCGGCCCGTGCGCGAACGCCGTGAAGGACGCGCAGCGCACCAAGACGGACGATCGTACGAGCCGCACGCTCTCGCTGCTGTGGGGGGCGCGCGCGCATCCGGCGGCCACGCGTGGCGCGATCGCGTGGTACCGCGAGCTGCTGGAGCGGGCCGGCGCTGCCACGGCGGACCTGCTTCCCGGCGGCTGAGCGCCCCCGATCCCGCGGACCTCGGCCCCTGCCGGCCGCGGCACGGGCGGCACGCGGCGGCCGCGCCCGCGGCCGCGCCGCGTTTTTTTTTGGCCGCGGGAGCCCTTCGGGGGTTTCGCACGGCGGGCCACGGCGCTATTCTCGATTCGTCACCCGCGCACGGCCCCTCGGGGTCACGCGCGGCGGCGCACACGGGAGTCTGGGCGGCTTCCGGCGCCGGGCGGGTTGGGTCCCGCTGCAACGCGTCACGCCCGGAAGGAGGTGGTCCAGTGGGTAGTCGATGCGGCTTGATGGAGGTGGCGGCCCCGTAGGGGCATCTCCTCGGCGCGTGGCGCTCGCGGGAAGCACCCCTCTCGGGGTACCCAACGCCACTGAAGTCAACCAGGAAGGCCCCGGCGCGCTCGCGTGCCGGGGTCTTCTTCTTCCGGCGCGACACGCCGCGGGACGTCCGCGTTCCGCATCCTCTCCGGGAGGGATCCCTTGAGCAGCGGACTGGACACGAAACGCGTTCCCACGTTCGAGGACGTGCGCGACGCCGCGCGGCGCATCGCGCCCTGGGCGCACCGCACGCCGGTGCTCACCTGCACGGCGCTGGACGAGCGCGCCGGCCGGAAGCTGTTCTTCAAGTGCGAGCACCTGCAGAAGGTGGGCGCGTTCAAGTTCCGCGGAGCGTGCAACGCGGTCATGAAGCTGCCGGACGACGCGGCGCGCCGCGGCGTCGTCACGCACAGCTCGGGCAACCACGCCCAGGCGCTGGCGCTCGCGGCGAAGCTGCGCGGTATCGCGGCCGTGATCGTGATGCCGTCCAACGCCGCCGCGGTGAAGCGGCGCGCCGTGGAGGGCTACGGCGCGCGCGTGGTGGAGTGCGCGCCCACGCTCGCGGCGCGCGAGACCACCGCGGCCCGCGTGCTCGAGGAGACCGGCGCCACGCTGATCCCGCCGTACGACCACCCCGACGTGATCGCCGGACAGGGCACGGCCACGATGGAGCTGCTGGCCCAGGTCCCGGACCTGGATGCGGTGATCGCGCCGGTGGGCGGCGGCGGGCTCGTGTCCGGCGCGTGCCTCGCCGTGGACGGATCCCGCCTGGCGGTCCGCGTGTTCGCCGCGGAGCCGAAGGGCGCGGACGACGCCGCGCGCTCCAAGGCCGCGGGGAAGCTCCTCCCGCAGACGGATCCCCGCACGATCGCGGACGGGCTCCGGACGAGCCTCGGCGAGCTGACCTGGCCGTTCGTGCGCGACCGCGTGGAGGCGGTGGTCACGGTGGAGGAGGACGAGATCGTGGCCGCCATGCGGCTGGCGTGGGAGCGCGCGAAGCTCCTGATCGAGCCGACCTCGGCGGTGACGGTCGCGGCGTTGCTGCGCGAGGACTTCCGCCGCCTCGACGGCCTCGAGCGCGTGGGCGTGATCCTGAGCGGCGGGAACGTGGACCTCGACGCGCTGCCGTGGTCGGGCTGACGGGTCGCCCGGTTGTCGTTTTCCGGATCGGGGCTAACATGGGCCCGTCGGTTCGTCCCCGTGCCGGCCCGGTCCGGCCCAGGGACGAAACACTCGGGGTCCGAGGATCGTTCTACCCGTGGACGCCCGGCCGGCCCGTTCGGCTGGCCCGGGCTTCCCCCATGCGCAGACCCCCGCGGGCGGGCTTCCGGGAGCCCGTCCCGGGGGATGGGCGCCGGATCCGACTTCCCGAGACTGGAGGCCCCCATGAAGAGCGTCCTGACCGCGGCGGCGCTCGCCCTCCTCCTCGCGATGCCGACCGCCCGCGCCGAGGAATGGCGCTGGGGCGAGATCGTCCGCGAGGAGCTCTTCGCCACCTACTTCCCCGAGTGTCCGGACGCGGACGCCGTGGTCCTCCTGGATCACGGGGTGGCGCGCGTGGACGACAAGTTCCGCCTGAAGTTCCAGCGGCACGGCCGCACCAAGATCATGACGGAGAACGGCCTGGATCGCGCGGTGGTGCGGATCCCGTACTCCGCCGGGGACGAGATCAAGAACTTCCGGGCGCAGACCATCGTCCCGCCGGGGAACGTGCTGAAGGTGGAGAAGCAGCACATCCGCGAGGAGGCCTCCGGCACGGACAAGGTGATGGTGGTGACCTTCCCCGGCGTGCAGAAGGGCGCCGTGCTGGAGTGGGAGTACGAGCTGCGCTCGGACCGCATCGATGCGCTGCCGGAGTGGGCGTTCCAGGGCCGGGATCCCGTGCGCGTGAGCCGCTTCGAGCTGCAGGTCCGGCCCGGGACGTCGTACGAGGCCACGTTCCCGTGGGCGCCCGGCATGATGCCCGCACCCGTGAAGACGCGCGTGAACGACCCGTCGAACCCGAGCCGGGAGCTGGAGCAGGCGGCGTGGGAGCAGCGCAATCAGCCGCCCGTGCAGGAGCTGCCCTTCGTCCCGTATCCGCAGGAGTACGTGCTCACGCTGCACGTGCAGCTCGGCGGCTTCGAGGCCGGGAGCCTGCGGCCGCTGGAGGTCGTGGAGAAGGAGGCGGCGGGGGTGAAGGTCGCGCCCACGGACCGGGACATCAAGCGCTCGTGGGGCACGGTGGCGGAGGAGCTGGCATCGCACGTCGAACGCGCGCTCGCCGACGCGGCGGGGGTGCGGGAATGGGCGGCGAAGGACGCGGCGGTCGCGGCGGCGGCGGATCCCGCGGCCCGGGCGAGGGCGCTGTTCACGCGGGTGCGGGACGGGCTGGGCACGGACGCGCCGCGGGACGGCGCCGCGCCGGCCGCGCCGAGCGCCGTGGTCGCGGCGGGGCACGGCACCGTCACGGAGAAGAACCTGGTCCTCCTGGCGCTGCTGCGCGCGGAGTCCATCCCCGCGGATCCCGTCTACGTGCGCACGCGGCGGCGCGGGCTCTTCGAGGAGCGGCGCACGGACCCGCGGCAGTTGGATCGCGTGATCGTGCGCACGTCCGCCGGCGGCAGCCCGGTGTGGCTGGACGCGGCGTCGCACTGCCCGTTCGGCGTGCTGGCGCCGGAGGCGCGCGTGGCGAAGGGCGTGCTGGCGCGCGCGCCGGGCGGCACGCTCGTGGACATCACGGCGCCGGAGCCGGAGACGTCGCGCACGGTCGTCACGAACGCCGCGGTGGACCGCAACGGCACGCTGGAGGCCACGTCCACGCTCACGCTGGCGGGGGACCGGGCCATGGCGGCGCGCGGCGCGCTGGCGCGCGGCGGGGACGTGGCGTGGGCGGAGTCCCTCATCCGCGAGCGCTTCGGCAAGGATGCCAGCCTCGTGTCCGCGAAGGTGCAGGGCGCGGCGGATTGCGCGGCGCCGCTCGCCGTCGAGATGACGTACCGCGTGCCGGCGTACGCGAAGTCCGAGGGGGAGCGGATGCGCTGCCCCACGCCGTTCCTGGAGCGCGCCGACGCGGCGCCGCTTCCGGAGGGCGAGCGGTACCTCCCCGCGGAGCTGCCGTACGCGGGACCGTCGCGGGAGGACGTGACCGTGAAGCTGCCCGAGGGCTTCGTGCTGGAGGGCGTGCCGGCGCAGGCCACGTCGCGCGGTGCGGACTTCTCGGCGAAGATCACGCACACGGCCGGTCAGGGCTCGTACACGGCCAGCCGGGACGTGACCGTGCGCGAGCCGCTGGTGCAACCCCGGGACCTGGACCGCCTGCGGTCGTTCCTCGCCGCCGTGGCGGCGGGGGATCGGGAGGAGTCCGTGCTGCGCGCGTCCACGCTGCGGTCGGCCGCGCGGTGACGGCCGCGTGAAGGGCAACATCCGCGGCGAAGCGCCGGAGCCCGGCGCCGGCGAGGCGGTCACCGTCCTCGCGCAGGCGCCGGGCTTCCGCGTGGAGCGCATCGTCTCGCGCGGCCATCGCTCCCCGGACGGTTTCTGGTACGACCAGCCGCAGCACGAGTGGGTGCTGGTCGTGTCCGGCGCCGCGGTGCTCGCCTACCCGGACGGGCGGCGGGACAGGCTCGGCCCCGGGGACTTCGTGGACCTGCCGCCGCACACGAGGCATCGCGTGGAGTGGACGGACCCGGACGTGGACACCGTGTGGATCGCGGTGCACGGGGCGTAGGCGAACGCGGCGGCCGTGGAGGTTGCGGCGGCCTCCCGGGCGGTCAGTACTGCTTCGTCCAGCGCTTCGGGTCGGTGGGCAGCGGGTCGCGGCGGATCCAGTAGGTGGGCGCGGCGCGGTCGAGCTTGCGGTCCAGGGGGTCACGGCGGCGCAGGCGCAGGAAGAGACCGTAGGGGGTGAAGGCCAGGTAGTAGACCGAGGTGAGCAGGAGCCACGTGAGCACGCGGGAGATGGCGTGCGCCACCGGCATCCACACGAAGTGCACCGGGCGCAGCGCCGCCGGGACGGCGAGCGCCGCCAGGGCCAGGACGGGTGCCGCGGCCAGGAACCATGGCACGATGTCCCGCGCGCCGCGCCACCACAGCACGGCGGCCCAGATCAGGCTCACGACCGAGAGCGACAGGCCGAAGTTCCGGAGCTCCCGGCGATCGGGCGCGTTCGCGGCCATGGTCAGTCCGCCTCGAAGGTGCGCGCCGCGCGCACGCGCTCGACCACCGCCGGATCCTGGTCCTCCTTGCGCAGGAGGAAGCTCCCGCACACGAGGACGTCCATCTCCGTCCCGAGGAAGCAGTTCCACGCGTCCTCGGGCGTGCACACGATGGGCTCGCCCCGCACGTTGAACGAGGTGTTGATCACGAGCGGGCAACCCGTGAGCCGCCGGAACTCCTCGATCGTTCGCCAGTACAGCGGGTGCGTCTCCCGGTGCACCGTCTGCACGCGCGCGGAGTGGTCCACGTGCGTGATGGCCGGCACCTTGCTGCGCGGCACCTTGAGCAGCTCGATGCCCGTCTTGCCGCGGTCCCCGTCCGTCATCGCGATGCGGTGCTCCTCCCGCACGTGCGTGACCAGCAGCATGTACGGGCTCTCCACGCCGTCCTCGAACACCTCGCCCGCGCGCTCGGCGAGCACGCTCGGCGCGAAGGGGCGGAAGGACTCCCGGTACTTGATCTTCAGGTTCATGCGGGACTGCATGTCGGGATCGCGCGGGTCGCCGAGGATGGAGCGGCCGCCGAGCGCGCGCGGACCGAATTCCATGCGCCCCTGCAGCCAGCCGACCACCTTGCCGTCGGCCATGGCCTGCGCGGTGCGCGCGGGGATCTCGTCCTCCGGGATCTCCTCGAAGACGGCGCCGAGCGATTTCAGCGTCGACTCGATCTCGTCCCGCCCGTACGCCGGACCCAGGTAGCTGCCGTGCTGCGCGTCCTGCCGGTCCGGGCGCACCGTGCGCGGCACGCCGAACCTCCGGTGCGCGATCTCCAGCGCCACGCCCAGTGCGCCGCCGGCGTCGCCCGCCGCGGGCTGGATCCACAGCCGCTCGAACGGGCCCTCGCGCAGGATCCGCCCGTTCGCCACGCAGTTCAGCGCCACGCCGCCGGCCATCACCAGGTTCTTCATCCCGGTCTCGCGATGCACGTGCCGCGCCATGTTCAGCAGCGCCTCCTCCAGCACCACCTGCACCGACCGCGCGAGGTCCATCTCCTTCTGCCCGACGCGCGAGTCCGGCGCTTTCGCGGGGCCGCCGAAGAGCGTGTCGAACCTCGACGACGTCATCCGCAGCCCGGACACGTAGTCGAAGTACTCCATGTTCATGCGGAAGGAGCCGTCCGGCTTGATGTCGATGAGGTGCTCGCGGATGAGGTCCGCGTACTTCGGCTCCCCGTACGGCGCCAGCCCCATCAGCTTGTACTCGCCGGAGTTGACCTTGAACCCGGTGTAGTACGTGAACGCGGAGTACAGGAGCCCCAGCGAGTGCGGGAAGCGGATCTCGGCGAACAGGTCGAACGCGTTCCCGCGGCCGGCGCCGAGCGTGGTGGTGGCCCACTCGCCCACGCCGTCCACCGTCATGATCGCCGCCTCCTCGAACGGCGACGGGTAGAACGCGGACGCCGCGTGCGAGACGTGGTGCTCGGCAAAGAGGATGGGGACGTCCGGTCCGATCTGCTGCCGGATCCGGTCCGGCAGGAAGAGCTTCTCGGAAAGCCAGACCGGCATGGCCATCCGGAACGACTCGAGCCCGCGCGGCGCGCACGCCAGGTACGTCTCCAGGATGCGCTCGAACTTCAGGAACGGCTTGTCGTAGAAGCCCACCGCGTCCAGCTCATCGGGCCGGATGCCGCCGATCCGCAGGCAGGCCTCGATGGCGTTCGCGGGATAGTCCGGGTCGTGCTTCTTCCGCGTGAACCGCTCCTCCTGGGCCGCGGCCACGATCTCGCCGTCCCGCACGAGGCAGGCGGCGGCGTCGTGGTACCAGGCGCTGATTCCGAGGATGTTCACGGAGGTCGTCCCGGAGGCTCCGACCGGGGCGGCACGGAGGACGATCGACGGTACCGGAGCGCCGGATTCACGGTCAAGCCTGGGCGCGGGCCGGTGCTGTCCTGCTCGCACAGGACCCGCCCGCCCCGCCCGCCCCGCAGACAGCGCGGGCGCCGCGTGGCATGATGGCTGCCCGGCCGAATGCCGCCGGCCCGCTCGTCCCTCCGCGGGCCTCACCCGAACCCGGAGTCCGTCATGATCGCCCGCCTGGTCCTCGCCTGCGCCTCCTGCCTCGTGGCGGCCGCTCCGGCCGTCGCGCAGGACCGCATCGCCTACGCCAACATCGAGACCATCCTCTCGCTGATGCCGGAGACCCGCGCCGCCGCGGCGGGCGTGGACTCCCTGGGGCGGAGGCTGTCGAAGGACCTGCAGGTCAAGGAGGCGTACGCCCAGAAGAAGGTGGAGGAGGCCCGCGCGGCGCAGTCGTCGGGCGCGACCGACGCCACCCTGGACAAGTTCCGCACCGAGCTGCAGGGGCTGGAGGAGGAGATCCGCCGCGACGCGGAGAAGGCGGACGAGCGGATCGCCGCGCACCGGGACTCGGTGCTCGCGCCGGTGTTCGAGAAGCTGCAGACGCACATCCAGGCGGTGGCGAAGGCGGAAGGCTACACCTTCGTCCTGAACGCGCTGGACGGCGACGGCAACTCGATCGTCCTGTACGGCGAGGAGAGCCGGGACATCACGAAGAAGGTGCTGGAGCACATGGGCATCCCGATCCCGGCGAAGGGCGGCGCGGACGCCAAGGCGGACGGCGCGAAGGGCAAGGCCGTCGGCAAGACCCCGCCGAAGTCCGGCAAGTAGGGCGTCAGGCCGGGTCGTCGGGACCCGGCATGACGAACCAGAGCAGCAGGTACACCAGGATGCCGGGGAATGCCGCGCTGAGCACGGAGATCAGCACGTAGGCCACGCGGACGCGGTTCACCGGCCACCCGAACCGCTCGGCCAGCCCGGCGCACACGCCGGCGATCATCCGGTCACGGGAACGCTGCAGGCGGCCCTGCGGCATGACGGCTCCTCCGGGATCGGGGCTGGCGACGGGATCCATGGGCGCGTCTCCTCTCAGGATATGCCCCTCCTACGAATCCCGCACGGACGGGGTTGCAGGGCGGCCGTCGTTCCTCCCGTGGCCCCGGGGCCGGGGTCCGCAGGGGCACTCTCGAAGCGCGGGCCGCACGTTGAGCGGCAGGCGCCCCGACGATCTGTGCCCCTTCGATCCACGCCGAGCCTGTTCACCGGGCGCGCCGTGGTTGACGACAGACCGTCTATGGTTGACAATATGGCGACATAAGGTTGTCAATATCAAGGCCAAAGGTTGTCAAATATGATGGCGGTAAGGCGTTATGACGAAAAGAGTTAGGCCGCGCGGGGAGACGATCCGGAAGTTCCTCCTCAGTCAGATTGAGGCTGGCGTGCCCGACGTGGCTCGATCGACCGCGGAGAAGTTCGACATCTCGAGGCAGGCCGTGAACAAGCATCTTCGTCGCCTGGAAGATGAGCGGGCGATTCTGCGATCCGGGAAGACGCGCGGAAGCTCGTATCGACTCGCCCCGCTTCAAGAGTCTGAGTTCTTCTACGACATCGGCCGTGGGGTCGCAGAGGACGTGATCTGGCGAACGGACATCAAGCCGCTGCTCGAACCGCTGCCAGACACCGTTCAGAACATCTGGTCCTACGGAGTGACAGAGATCATCAACAACGCCGTGGACCACTCGGAAGGAACGCGGCTCTTTGTGAGGGTAGAGCGCACGGCCACTAGCACGGAGATCGTGATCGCAGACAACGGTCGCGGCATCTTCCAGAAGATCCAGGCCGAGTTGGGGTTGCTCGATGTGCGGCACGCCGTGTTGGAGCTATCCAAGGGGAAGCTGACCACGGACCCCAAGAACCACACGGGGGAGGGGATCTTCTTCACGTCTCGCATGATGGACTCTTTTGACATCCAGTCCGGGGACGTCGCTCTGTCCCACGTCTTCGGGAAACCCGAGGATTGGATCCTCGAGGCCAAGATCCCGTTCTCTGGAACGGCTGTGTGGATGAAGCTCGACAATCACACGGCGAGGACCACGCTCCAGATATTCGATCAGTACCAGTCCCCCGAGGACCGGAGGTTCGACAAGACCGTGGTGCCGGTACGGCTTGCGCAATATGGGCACGACCAACTCCTCTCGAGGTCACAGGCCAAGCGCGTCCTGGCTCGCGTGGAGCTGTTCCAGCAGGTGCTGTTTGACTTCTCGGGCGTGGAGGCCGTCGGTCCGGCCTTTGCCGATGAGATCTTCCGAGTCTTCGCTCAGGAACACCCAGAAATGGAGCTGTTCCCGATCAATGCGAATGACCTGGTGGGGGCTATGATCCAGAAGGCTGTTCTGGATCGGGGCGGTCCTTAGGCTTGTCGTCCGGCTTCGGCCGTCGGTCTTCGCCGGTGCTGCTCCCTCAACTCCTTGGCGGCTTCCCGGACGAGGCGGTGGGCGATCTCGTTCACGTCGGGCTTCCTGCCCCGAGGCGTCTCTGCGCCTGCCCCTTGGATCCGCCACGGAACCGCCAGCGGGGCACGGACTTCAAACCAGGACACTCCCGGCGGGCGGGTAGTGGGCGACCAAAGTCGCCCACTACCGGCGGGCGGCCCGCCTTGACTTCACCCCGCCCGGGCGATACCCTGCTCCGGCTCGACACAGAACCACCTTTAATCCGGTCCCGTGAGGCCGGGAAGGGTCGGTCCCCGCCTCCCCTTGTGGCGTCGCCCGCCCGGTCCCGTCCTGCGGCCGCGGCGGTTTTTTTGCGCGAATCCCGCGCAGGAACCGCCAACCGGGCAGCGGAGGACCCATGAACGACACCGCTCCGAAGGCGGCACCCGCCGAGACGCCGAAGGTCCGCCCCCTGATCGAGAAGGCCCGGATCATGTCGGAGGACGACATGCGCCGCGCCATCTCCCGGCTCTCCCACGAGATCCTCGAGCGCAACGGCGGCCCGGACGGGATCGTGATCTGCGGGATCCGCACCCGCGGCCAGTTCCTGGCCGAGCGGATCGTGCGCAAGATCGAGGAGATCGAGGAGGTCCGCCCGCCGCTCGGCGTCCTGGACATCACGCTGTACCGGGACGACCTGCAGACCATCGCGAAGCAGCCGGTCGTTCGTTCGACGCAGATCCCGGTGTCCATCGTGGACCGGAACGTCATCCTGGTGGACGACGTGCTCTACACCGGCCGCACCATCCGCGCCGCGATGGACGAGGTGATCGACTTCGGCCGCCCCAGCACCATCCAGCTCGCGGTGCTGGTGGACCGGGGGCACCGCGAGTTCCCGATCCGCGCGGACTACGTGGGCAAGAACGTGCCCACCTCGCAGACCGAGGTCGTCAAGGTGCAGTTCGCCGAGGTGGACGGGAAGGACTCCGTCGTCGTGTGCGAGCTGGGAGGGGAGCGATGATCTCGGAGCGCAAGTCCCTGCTCGGCATCCGCGAGCTTTCGCCCGAGGAGATCCTCGAGATCCTCGACGCCGCGGAGCCGTTCAAGGAGGTGCAGGAGCGTCCCATCAAGAAGGTCCCCGCGCTGCGCGGCATCACCGTGGTGAACCTCTTCTTCGAGAACTCCACGCGCACGCGCTCCAGCTTCGAGCTGGCGGAGAAGCGCCTCTCGGCCGACGTGCTGAACTTCTCGGTCTCCGGCTCCTCGGTGGCGAAGGGCGAGTCGCTGCGCGACACCGCGCAGAACATCGAGGCCATGAACGCGAACATGATCGTGATGCGGCACCCCTCCCCGGGCGCGTGCCACTTCCTGGACCGGCACGTCCGCGCGCGCGTGATCAACGCCGGCGACGGCCAGCACGAGCACCCCACGCAGGCGCTGCTGGACGCGGTGACGCTGCGCGAGAAGCTGGGCCGCATCGAGGGCGCGCGCGTGGTCATCCTGGGGGACGTGGAGCACAGCCGCGTGGCGCGCTCCAACATCTTCCTGCTCACGAAGCTGGGTGCGCACGTCACCGTGTGCGGCCCGCCCACCATGCTCCCCGCCGAGATCGCGAAGCTCGGCGTGGAGGTCACCACCGACGTGCGCGGCGCGCTGCGCGACGCGGACGCCGTGAACGTGCTCCGCATCCAGTTCGAGCGGCAGAACGAGGCGCTCATCCCCAGCATCCGCGAGTACGCCCGCTACTTCGGGCTCACCGAGGACAAGCTGGACGGGATGCCCTCGCTCGTGGTCCTGCACCCGGGTCCCATGAACCGCGACACGGAGATCGCGCACGGCGTGGCGGAGGCGCACGCCGGCACCATTCTCCGGCAGGTGTCCAACGGGGTGGCGGTCCGCATGGCGGTCCTCTACCTCCTCTCCGGCGGGGAGGGCGCGAATTGAGACTCCTGATCCGAGGCGGCCGGGTGATCGACCCGACGACGCAGCACGACGGCGTGGCGGACGTGCTCCTGGAGAACGGCAGCATCGTGGGCGTGGAGCGGAACATCGCGGCCGAGGGGGCGCGGATCGTGGACGCGCGCGGCCTCGTGGTGGCGCCCGGGCTCGTGGACATGCACGTCCACTTCCGGGAGCCCGGGTTCGAGTACAAGGAGGACATCGCGTCCGGCTCGCGCGCGGCGGCGCGCGGCGGGTTCACGGCGGTGGCCTGCATGCCCAACACGAACCCCGTGCTGGACACGGAGGGCGCCGTGGAGCACGTCCAGCGGCGGGGGAACGAAGTCGGCCTGTGCCGGGTTCACCCGATCGCGGCGATCACGAAGGGCCAGCAGGGGTGCGAGCTGACCGAGATGCGCGTCCTGGCGGACGCCGGCGCGGTGGGCTTCTCCGACGACGGCCTGCCGGTGGAGAGCGCGCGGGTCATGCGCCGGGCCATGGAGTACGCCACGTTTACGGGCCGGCCCATCATCGCGCACTGCGAGGAGAAGGCGCTGGCCGCCGGCGGGCACATGCACGAGGGCGAGGTGAGCGCGCGGCTGGGGATTCCCGGGATGCCGTCGGCGGCGGAGGACCTCGGCGTGGCCCGCGAGGCGCGGCTGGCGGAGATGACCCGCGGCCGGCTGCACGTGTGCCACGTGTCCACCACGCGCTCGGTCGAGGTGATCCGGGAGGCGAAGGACCGCGGCGTGCGCATCACGGCCGAGGTCACGCCGCACCACTTCGCGCTGACCGACGAGGCCGTGGCGGAGTTCGACGCGAACACGAAGATGAACCCGCCCCTGCGCCCGGAGGCGGACCGGCGCGCCGTGCTGGCCGCGCTGGCGGACGGCACGATCGACGTGGTCGCCACGGACCACGCGCCCCACGCCCCCCGGGAGAAGCTCGTGGAGTTCGACCGCGCGCCCTTCGGGATCATCGGCCTGGAGACGGCGCTGCCGCTGTCCCTGGAGGTGCTGCGGGGCGAGGCGGGGCTGGACCTGTCCGGCATCGTGGAGCGGATGTCCACGATCCCGGCGCGCATCCTGGGGCTGGAGGGCGGCTCCCTGCGGCCCGGCGCGCCGGCGGACGTGGTCCTCTTCGATCCCGACGAGGAGTGGACGCTGACCGCGGCGGACCTGGGCTCGAAGGCGCGCAACACGCCGTTCCTCGGGCGGCGCCTCACCGGCCGCGTGCTGCTCACGCTGCTCGCGGGCCGCGCCACCTGGGAGAGCCCGGCCATGCGGCCGCGCCTGACCGCGGGGAGCCCCGCGGGAGTGCTGGAGGCGACCGGCCCGTGAATCGCGGCACCCGCTCCCTGCTGTCGATGATCGTCTGCGGGCTGTGCCTCGCGGGGAGCGGGTGCGCGTACTACAACACGCTGTACAACGCGCGGCAGAAGTTCGACCAGGCGCTGGACCTGAAGCGCCGCGCGGACCCGGAGCGGGACAGGATCTCCGCGCAGGAGGAGAAGCTCTACCAGGAGTCGTTCGACCGCGCCGCGCGGGTCGTGAAGTACTGGCCGGACAGCAAGTGGGTGGACGACGCGCTGCTCCTGATGGGCCGGTCCGCGTACGAGAAGGGGGACTACTCCACCGCGCTGCGCAAGTTCGACGAGATCCTCACCATCTTCCCGGACTCCGAGCTCGCCGTGCGCGCCCGGCTGGAGAAGGGGCGCACGCTGATCGCCACGCGGGACTTCGGGCCGGCGGTCACGGAGCTGGATCTCGTGGCGCAGCGCGCGGGCGACAAGTTCCGCCCGGACGTGCTGTACCACCTGGGGCTCGTGCGCGCGGCGCAGGGGGATTCCGCCGGCGCGCTGTCGGCATGGACGGAGGTGGCGGACCGCCACGACGGGAGCGAGTGGCTCGGCCCCGCGGCGCTGGCGGCCGGGGACCAGGAGCGGGGGCACGGCCGCATGCACGAGGCCGCGTCCTTCTACGACAAGGTGCGCAAGCGCGGCAAGACCGCGGAGGAGCGCTTCCTCGGCGGCATGCGCAAGGGGCAGGCGCTCCTGGACATCGGCGAGACGGATCGCGCGCGCTCCACCTTCCACGAGGTGGCGAAGAACGCGGTGAACGAGGAGCGCCGGGGCGAGGCGCTCCTGGCCGAGGCCGGCGCGGTGGCGGCGGCCGGGGACACGGCGGGGGCGGTGACGCGGTACCAGGAGGTGCTGGCGGCGTACCCGCGCAAGGAGGCGGCCGCGGAGGCGCAGTTCGCCATCGCGAAGCTGAAGGACGACGCCGGCGACCTCAACGGCGCGCGCGAGGCGTACGAGCTGGTGAAGGAGCAGGGCACCGGGCACGAGGCGTGGCAGCGCGCCACCGGGCGCATCACCGAGATCCAGCAGGTGCTGGACCTGCGCGCGGAGGTCGCCGAGGAGGGCCCGGACCGGAGCCGCAGCCGGTACCTGCTGGCGGAGCAGCTGCTCGAGAAGCTCGGCGACGTGGACGGGGCGCTCGCGCAGTACGACACGCTGGCCACGGAGGCGCACCGCACGGAGTGGGGCGCGAAGGCGCTGTACGCGAAGGCGTGGGTGCTGGAGCACCGGCTGGCGCGGAAGGACGCCGCGGACTCCGCGCTGTTCCGGCTCGCGAACGGCTACGCCGGGACGGAGGTGGACGCGTTCGCGCGCCGGCGGCTGGGCTACCCCGTGTGGAAGGCGGAGAGGATCGAGCCGCCGAAGATCGCGTTCATCCGTCCGGCGGGCCGGGCGGACGTGACGGAGTCGATGGTGGAGCGCGTGGAGCCGGCGGACGTCCCGCTGCCGGAAGGCACGAGCGAGGTGACGGTGTGGGTGCGCGTCCACCTCTCCCGGGACGGCTCCGTGGAGGAGACGAAGGTCGTGAAGTCCGGGGGCGCGGCATTCGACGACGCGTGCCTGGCCGCGGCGCGCGCCTCGCGCTTCCTCCCGCCGGACGAGGGCGGCCCGGAGATCACGGTCGTGCAGTACCGCTTCCCGCCCGAGCGGGCGCGACCCGCGCCCGACCAGGCGTCGCCGGACCAGGCGTCGCCGGCGCCGGACGCCCCGCGGGACGCCGCGCCGCCGCCGGACGCGAACGCGCCGCAGAACGTGTCGCCGCTGCCCCCGGGCGTCGGCGGACCGGACGCGCAGGCGGAGGAGCCCATCCCGTTCTCGCTGCCCGACTCCACGATCCAGGGGCCGCCGCCGGGCGAACCCCCGCCGATTCCCTCCATCCGGGACCGGAAGCCGTGACCGCGACCCTCGAGCTCGGAACCGTCACGCGCAGCGCGGACGCGGCGCCCGGCGTCGGGCTGCTCGCGTTCCTCGCGCCGTGCACGGCGCGCGCGTACGTGCCGGGGACCTTCGTGCACCTGAAGACCGGCGACGCCACGCTGCTGCGGCGCCCGTTCAGCATCGCCCGCGTGCGCGGCGACGAGATCATCCTCCTGTACCGGATCGTCGGCGCCGGCACCGAGTGGATGCGCGCGCGCCGCGCGGGCGACGCGCTCGACGTGATGGGCCCGCTGGGGAACGGCTTCGCGCTGCGCGGGGCGGCATCGCGCGTGCTGCTCGTCGGCGGCGGGCTCGGCATCGCGCCGCTCCTCGGCCTGGCCGAGGCGCTGCAGGCGCGCGGCTACCGCGGCCCGGTCGAGGCGCTCCTGGGCGTGCGGACGCGGGGGGACGTGTTCGGCGACGCGCTGACCGAGGGCGTCGGGCACCTGGAGTGGCGCCTCGCCACGGACGACGGTTCGACCGGCTTCCACGGCAACGCGGTGCAGCTCCTGGAGCAGCGTCTCGCGGAGCTGGGCCCGGAGGCGGCGCCCGACTCGCTCGCGGTGTACGCTGCCGGCCCGGAGCCGATGCTCGAGGCGGCCGCGCACCTGTGCGTCCCGCGCGGGCTGGACCTGCAGGTCTCCCTGGAGGCGCACATGGGTTGCGGCGTGGGCGCGTGCCGCGCGTGCGGCATCGTGACCTGGAAGGACCCGGCGCGCCTCACCGGCCGCGTGTGCCGCGAGGGCCCGGTGTTCGACGCGGCGGAGATCCTTTGGGCGGAGGTGGGCCGGTGAGCGCGCTCGCGGCGGAGACCGTCTCCCTCGAGGTGGGGCTGGGGACGCTGCGGCTGCGGAATCCGCTGCTCGCGGCGAGCGGCACGTACGGCTACGGGTCGGAGTACGAGGACTTCGTGGACAACGCCACGATCGGCGGCTTCGTCACGAAGAGCGTGACGCCGAAGCCGCGCCGCGGCAACCCGCACCCGCGCGTGGCGGAGACGCCGTCGGGCATGCTGAACTCCATCGGGCTGGAGAACGCAGGTATCGACCACTTCCTGGCCCACGAGTGGCCGGAGCTGCGCGCGGAACCGTGCCTGGTGATGGTGTCCATTGCCGCCACCACGCGCGAGGAGTACCTCGAGATGTGCGCGAAGGCGCAGCGCGCCGGGGTGGGCGCCCTGGAGATCAACCTGTCCTGCCCGAACGTGAAGGAGGGCGGGCGCACCTTCGGCGGGGATCCGAAGTCGGTGGAGTCCATCCTGCGCGGCTGCCGCGCGGAGACGGAGGCGTTCCTCGTGGCGAAGCTCACGCCCAACGCGGACCCGGTCGCCACGGCGCGCGGCGCGGAGGCGGGCGGGGCGGACGGCGTGTCGCTGATCAACACGCTGCTCGGCATGGCGGTGGACGTGGAGCGCCGGCGCCCGCTGCTGGCCATGGGGATGGGGGGCCTCTCCGGCCCGGCGGTGAAGCCGGTGGCGCTGGCCATGACATACCAGGTGTGCCGTGCGGTGACGATCCCGGTGATCGGGATGGGCGGGATCTCGAACTGGCGGGACGCGCTGGAGTTCCTGCTGGTCGGGGCACGCGCGGTGCAGGTGGGCACCGCGCTGTTCACGAATCCCAAGGCGATGGACGAGATCGCGCGGGGGCTGAAGGAGTACTGTGCGCGGCACGGGCACGCCTCGATCCGCGAGGTGATCGGCACCTTGTCCCGCGGCGACCTCATCGTGGAAGGGAAGGTCGGATGACCGTGGCTTCCGGACCGGGAACGATGCTGCCCGTGCGCGAGCGCGTGGCCGTGGCGCTGGACGTGGAGACGGCGGAGGCGGCGCTGGCGGCGCGGGACGCGCTGCCGGAGTCCGGCCTGTGGAAGCTCGGCAGCGCGCTCTTCGTGCGCGAAGGGATGCCGCTGGTGACGTCGTTGCGGCGGCACGGGGCGAAGGTCTTCCTGGACCTGAAGTTCCACGACATCCCGAGCGTGGTGGGCAAGGCCGTGGAAAAGGCGTGCGCCGGCGGTGTGGACTACCTCACCGTGCACGCGGCGGGCGGGCGCGCGATGATCGAGGCCGCGGTGGCGGCGGCGGAGCGGTCCGGCACGGGCGCGAAAGTGCTCGCCGTGACCGTGCTCACCAGCCTGGACCTGGAGGCGTGGCGCGCGGGCGCGTCGCCGGGCGAGGCCTCGGTGGAGGTTGCGGTGCGGCGGCTCGCGGCGCTGGCGGTGTCCGCCGGCGCGCACGGGCTCGTGGGCTCGGCGCGCGAGACGGCGCTGCTGCGGGAGGCCGGCGGGCCGAAGTGCGTGGTGGTCACGCCCGGCATCGCGGTGCCCGGCGTGGAGTCGAAGGACCAGGCCCGCACGGTGTCGCCGGAAGAGGCGGCACGCAGCGGCGCGGACGTGCTCGTCGTGGGGCGTGGGGTGCTGCAGGCGCGCGATCCGCGCGCGTCGCTGCGCGCCATCCACCGCGCGCTCGAGGAGGTGTCGTCGTGAGGGAAGAGGCGCTGCTCAAGGCGTTCCAGGAGACGGGCGCGCTGAAGCGCGGCCACTTCGAGCTCTCGTCCGGCCTGCACTCGGGCGTCTACTTCCAGTCCGCGCTCGTGCTGCAGCATCCGGATCGCGCGGAGGTGCTGGGGCGCGCGCTGGCGAAGGACCTCGCGCAATACGACCCCGAGGTGGCGGCCGGTCCCGCGCTGGGCGCGCTGATCATCGCGTGGGAGGTGGCGTGTACGCTCGGCGTCCGCGGGCTGTTCACGGAGCGCAAGGACGGCGAGATGTGCCTGCGCCGCGGCTTCACGCTGCGTCCCGGCGAGCGCGTCGTTGTCGTCGAGGACGTGATCACGACGGGCAAGTCCACGCGCGAAACGATGGACGTGCTGCGCGCCGCCGGCGGGGAGATCGTGGCGGTGGGCGCCATCGTGGACCGCTCCGGCGGCGCGGTGGACTTCGGCCTGCCGTTCCACGCGTTGTTGAGCCTGCCCGTGGAGACGTCGCGGCCGGAGAACTGCCGCGAGTGCGCGGCGGGAGTGCCGCTGAGCAAGCCGGGGAGCCGGCCGGGGGAGGCGGTGCTCAAGGCGCCGCGGTAGGGAGTCGGTGTCGGTGGGGATGGAGTGGATGAGACAGGCGCTCCTGCGGGGGCGGGAGGTGGTTCCGAGGGTGCTGGGTCGCGCCTGCGAGCGCCGCCTGCTCCTCGAGGGACGGCCGGCGTGGCGTGACGTGCCGATCCTCATCAACAGTCGGAACCGCCTCGACGGCATGCGGCGGCTGATCTCCTGGGTCGAACGCGCCGGTCTTCGTCGCATCGTGATCCTCGACAACGCCTCGACCTATCCGCCGCTTCTGGACTTCTACGATCGCACGCAGCACCGCGTGATCCGTCTCGGTGCCAACCTCGGCCCTCGTGCGCTCTGGCGGTCCCGTGCGTGGAGCGAGTTCCGCGGTGGGTTCTATGTGCTGACGGACCCGGATGTCGTGCCCGATGACCAGTGTCCGTTCGATGCGGTGGGTCTGTTCCTCGACACGCTCCGGAAGTACCCCGACGTCGTGAAGGTGGGCTTCGGCCTCCGCATCGATGATCTGCCCTCGTGCTACGCATCGCGGGACGAGGTGATCCGCTGGGAGAGCCGGTTCTGGACCGACCCGCGTGACGAGACGTTCTACCGCGCGGAGATCGACACGACCTTCGCGATGTACCGGCCATGGCGACGGATGGGACCCTGCCTGCGGTCGGGGCCGCCCTACCTGGCGCGACATCTCCCGTGGTACGCCGACTCCGCGAGTCCGACCGACGAGGACCTGTTCTACGCCCGGACGGTCAGCGACGGGTCGAGCTGGTGGATGGGGAGCCATCGGCTGCGGGACGAACGACTTCGCGCCTGACCGGAGGAAGCGCCTTCGGCCGGGACCACGCGAGGGCGCCCAGGAGCACGAAGACCGCGATGCCCGTCGGCGCGGCCTCGGGACCGAACGCGCCGCCGGTCCACACCGATTCGTGGATCGTCGTCTCGAACGCCGCGTTGGCCAGCGGGTGGCCGCTGACGGGGACGGACCAGACGAGTCCCAGGCAGATGTTCCAGCCGGTGTGGATGCCGCACACCATCCAGAGGTCGCCGCGCGCGCGGACGACGCCGGCCAGCGCGACGCCCGCGGCGAAGATGCCGGCCAGGGCCCACGGGCCGATCGCCGGGTTCGCGCGGTGGATCAGCGCGAAGGAGCCCGCGAGGAACACCGCGGCGATCGGCTCGCGCGTGGCGCGACCGAGGTCGCGCTGGGCGGGACCGCGGAAGCCGAGCTCCTCCCGCGCCGCCTCCGCGAACAGGATCAGGACCACGGCGAGCGTCGTCCACGGCGGCCGCACGAGCCCGCCGCCGCCGCCCGTGACCTCGATCGCGCCCGTGAGGAGGAGCGGCAGCACCACCGCCGCCGCGCACGCGCCGCCCACGAGGAAGCCCAGCCCCCACTCCACGGCCGCGCGCGGCGTGCACGCGAGCAGCTGGCGCGGGAGGTTCGCTTCGGGCCCCGTGCGCGCGTACAGGCGCACGAAGACCACGGGAATCGCCAGCGTGCCGAGCGAGATGGCCAGCGGGATCCACGGCCCCGCTTCGTCCCCGCGCATCGCGCCGACGAGGCCGTGCCCGGGCAGCGCCTGCCCCAGCAGGTCGCGCAGCACCACGGACACGAAGTAGACGATCACGACGAACCCGAGCCCGCGGGGCACGAGCATCAGCCGCCGGAAGAACGCGTCGGGATCGATGCGCCTGTTCAGGAACGACACAGCCCCGCTCCGGTTCTGTCCCGAGTCGCTGCAGCGCGATACCGGAACGTGTGCTCCGAAACGTCACGGAGCGCAAGCGACGGCAGCGGAACGACGCGGCGCGCGCGGCGTTGCGCAGCCCGCCGGCGCCTTCCCGATTCTGGCCTGTCTCCTGCAATGAGGATGCGGCGAAGGCTTCGGCATGTCCGCGAGAACGGGGCGGGGCGAGCGGGTGCGGATTCGTCGTGGGCTGCGGGTGTTTGGGGGCGCCCGTGGTTCACACCCATCGCGCCGCTCCGCCCGCGTTCTCGCGGAGCCTGCCCAGGATCGACCGGCGGGAGCGAACCTCGACGGCGAGGTGCGTCCCGCTCGCGAGTCTCTCCCGGCCATCCTCCCGGACGCCGAGCGAGGGCGCGGCTCCCGCCGGTCCTGATTCCCCGCGAACCGACGACGCCGCCGTCACCCGGACCCCGCGCCGGACGGCGGCGTCGCGCGTTCCAGGTCCCGGATCGTCCGCTGCAGCCGCTGCCGGTCCTCCGCGTTCGCCGCGGGCGTGAGCGCGAGCGCCCGCTTCAGCATCGCGATGCCGCGGGCGCGGTCCCCGAGCCGCACGAGCGTGTTCCCCTGCAGCCGGCGCGCGACCCACGCGCCCTCCTCGTCGTCGCGCACGCAGACATCCAGCGTGCGCACGACCTCGTGGAAGTTGCGCTGGTCGAAGAGGAGGCGCGCCAGGCCCATCGCGGCGAGGTTCCGGTTCGACGCCGGGTGGCCGAGCGCGAGCAGGAACTCGCGCTCCGCGTCCTGCACGCGCTCCTGCTCCAGGTGCAGGTATGCGGACTGCACGAGACTCCGCGCGAAGTACGCGGATCCGCCGAGACCGTCGCGCAGGGGGGACGGCGGCGTGTCCGGCGTGATCGGGAGGTCCGCCCAGGCCAGCGCGGCCGCGTCGCGCTGCCGCACGGACATCTCCGCGTTGAGCGGAGCCAGGCGGAAGGCCAGGCCGTGCGGCAGCAGCTTCCACTCCTCGCCGAGCAGCGACGCCTTGCGCTCCGTGTCGAAGAACACGCTCGCGTCCACGAACACGGGGCGACCGCCCGTCTCCGCGACGACCTGCCGCAGCAGCGCGGCGTCCACCGCGCCGCGCGGCTGCGTGGCGCCCAACGGGAGCAGGGGACGGCCCGAGCGCACGGCGGACAGCGTGGTGGCGTCCCCGACGTCGATCACCTCCACATCGGAACGCAGGCCGTCCGCCGCCAGCGCGAGCGCCACGGGATTGGCCGTGAACAGCACGGCGTCGGCGGGAAGCGTCTCGAGGACCGTGCTCGTCCAGGTCACGCCCTTCTCGGCGGAGCGGTCCAGGCGGTCGTGTGACACCGCGAAGAGCGCGACCACGGTCGCCGCCGCCACGGCCGGCGCCGCGCCGCCGGCGCGGGACGCGATGCGCGAGAGCGCGGGGACGGACCAGAACAGGAAGGACCAGCCCAGCAGCGCGGCCGCGGTGCCCGGCGCCCGCGGCGTGCCGAGCACGACGGCCGCCGCGACGATCGCGTGCACCACGAGGAACGGCCGCGCGCGCCGCGCGGCGCCGGACAGGAACGCGGCGATCCCCGCGATCCCGAGCGCGATGCCGAGCGGCCCGGTGTTGCGCCACAGCGCGCCGCCGACGGCGCGCACGCCGTCGATCCAGCGCTGCGGACCGCCGGGGGCCCAGACCGCGCCCTGCGCGCCGCCTGCCCAGCCGGCGAGCGCGTCCAGCGGGCCGCGCGCCTGCGCGGCGTGGGAGACGCCGTCGCCCGGCGCGAGCCACGGCAGGAGCACCGCGAGGAACCCGAGGAGGACGCCGAGGGCGCAGTGTCGCAGGAACTGGCCGCCGCGCGCCGGCGACATGCGCAGCGTGGCGAGGAGTGCGAACGCCCCGAACCCCGGGAGCACGAAGAGCACGAACGCGTCGTCCGCGAGGGCCAGCCCGAGCAGCAGGCCCCCGAGCCGCGGGCGGGGCGAGTCCGCGGACCAGGCCAGCGCGGCGCCGGACAGGAGCAGCAGCAGCACCGGGACGGGGTGCGCCGTGAGCCCGAGCCCTCCGGTGTCCCCGCCGAGCGGCAGCGCGGCTCCCACGAGGAGCGCCGCGGCCACCGGGGCGCCGCAGCTGCGCGCGGCGAGCCGCGCCGCGACGACCGCCGCCCCGGCCAGCAGGAGCCCTGCCGCGAGGTGGATCGCGCGGAAGAGCCCGGTGGGCGCCCACACGAGCCGGACGAGATCCGCGCCCAGCGCCAGGATCCGGGACGAGACCGGATGCGGCGGCGACGTGCCGAGGCTTCCGTCCACCGCCATCGCCATCCGCGCGTCCAGGGCCGAGACGGCGCCGGACGCGTGGAACGTGGCGGCCACCGCCACGGCGAACACCGCAATCGCGAAGAGAAGGGATCGTGCCATTTCCGCCCGGTCCGCGCGGCACGACGCGGCCGCGAAACGCCGGATTGTCCGGACGGCCGCGCGGGGTGTCAACGCGGGGCTGCGGGGCTGCGGGGCTGCGCGCCGGGGCCCCGCCTCAGCCCTCGGCTCAGCCCACGAACTCAGCCCACGAACTCAGCCCACGAGCCCAGCCCACGAGCTCAGCCCACGAGCGAGGGGTAGGTGGCGGCGACGGACTTGAGGAACACGTCCACGCCGCGATCCAGCGGCTGGATCTCCACGGTGTTCACGGCGCCGGTCTCCACGAGCCGCCACACCTCGCCCTCGCGGGGCCGCATCCGCACGCGGATCCACAGCCCGTCCGCCGTGGCCCGCGCCGTGACCACGCGCCCGGCCGGCGGCCCCCCGCGATAGAACCGGGCCACCGCACCGGCCT
The DNA here is from genome assembly GCA_964471155.1 of uncultured Gemmatimonadota bacterium. Classification (GTDB taxonomy): domain Bacteria; phylum ARS69; class ARS69; order ARS69; family ARS69; genus CAYYFX01. The sequence goes on from CAYYFX010000011.1 coordinate 25,375, forward strand.
CGAGCTCCCGCGCGACGGCCTCCGCCTCCTCCCGCGTCAGCTCCGGCGCGGCCCCGCGCGCCTGGAACGACCGCGTTCCCGCATCGACGCTCTCGGCCACCACCCGCAACCGAACCAGCATGACCCGTCCTCCCGGTTGGGATCCCCTTGCGATCCTCGGGAAAGAGTCGGCGTCCCCGCCGTCCGAGTTGAGGTGCTCACGGTGGTGCGCAGAATGGGGCAGGGCGCGGATTCGATCGAAGCAGGGTGAACCCGGGACGGGGCGGCATCGCGCCGGATCGTCCAACCCGTTGCTGTCACACGGCTTGCGGTGGAGGCCGGGGCGGTCGTCCCGGCCGCCCCCAATCTCCGCACCACAAGCTACGGGTCCCAGGGGGCCTTTCGCGGGGTCTTCTTGGGTTTGAAGGAGCGGAGGTCCTCGGCCATCTTGTCCGTCCGCTCCTTCCGCTCCCGGTTCGGGTCCCCCTCGTCGAACAACCGGATCATCTCCTCGGCCTTCTCGGCCTGCCGCTTCTTGAAGTCCTGGACGGCCTCCGACAGGCCGGCTTCCGAGACCTCGGGCGGCAGCTTCTCCAGGGCCAGGTGGTCGCGGACGGAGACGTGGCTCTCGAAGGGGTTCTCCACGATCGTGACGATCCCCGCAGCCTCCAGGGCGCGCAGGCGGTGGTTCGTGATCTCGGGCTTGGAGCCCAGGACCTCGGCCACCTCGTCGATCGTAGGCGGGCGCTTGAGGCGGTACTGGAGGACACGGACGGCCGCCACGTGGGCGTGGCCCTCCTCGTACGCGATGCGGACTTCCATGGGGAGCCTCCTCGCGCCGCAAGATAACGGCGCCGTCCGGCGAGGGGCAAGGCGGCGGGGGCGGCAGTGTCCCGGGGCACGACCGGCGGGGCCGGACGGGGCGTCAAGACGGCCACACGGCCGGTCGATCCCCGGTGTGGACGGGAGCGCCGGTGCGACCGCACCCGCCCGGCGGCGCGGCCCGGGCCGCTTTGACGCGGCCGGGGGCATCCCCTAGATTCGTGCGGCTCAGGCGTCCCCCTGGGCGGGCTCAAGGAGAACTCGACGTGAACATCACGATGGTGGGGACCGGCTACGTCGGTCTCGTCACGGGCGCCTGCCTCGCGGACTTCGGCAACCGGGTCATCTGCGTCGACAACGACCCGCGGAAGCTGCAGACCCTCAAGGCCGGCGACATCCCGTTCTACGAGCCCGGGCTGAAGGAGCTCGTGGAGATGAACCGCAACCGCGGCCGCCTGTCCTTCGCGGCGACGGTGGCGGAGGCGGTGCCGCAGTCCCAGGTGGTGTTCATCGCGGTCGGCACGCCGCCCGACGAGCACGGGCACGCGGACCTGCGGTACGTGCGGCAGGTGGCGGCGGAGATCGCCGACGCCATGCGCGAGTACACGGTGGTCGTGACGAAGTCCACGGTGCCCACCGGCACCGGCAAGCTGGTGGAGAGCATCATCCGCGAGCGCCGCCCGGACGCGGACTTCGACGTCGTGTCGAACCCCGAGTTCCTGCGCGAAGGCTCGGCCATCGGGGACTTCATGCGCCCGGACCGCGTGGTCATCGGCGCGTCCTCCGAGCGGGCCATGGACATGATGGAGAAGATCTACCGGCCGCTGTACCTCTTGCGCACGCCGATCGTGCGCACCACGGTCACGAACGCCGAGATGATCAAGTACGCGTCCAACGCGTTCCTCGCGCTGAAGATCTCGTACATCAACGAGGTCGCGAACCTGTGCGACCTCGTGGGCGCCGACGTCACCGTGGTGGCGCGCGCCATGGGGCTGGACGGGCGCGTGGGCTCCAAGTTCCTGCACGCGGGCCCCGGCTACGGCGGGTCGTGCTTCCCGAAGGACACGCTGGCGCTCACGCACATCGCCGAGAAGGCGGGGATGACCATCCGAACCATCGAGGCCGTGCTGGAGGTGAACCGCCTGCAGCAGCTCCGCATGGTGGACAAGGTCACGGGCCTGCTGGGCGACCTGCGCGGCAAGACGATCGGCGTGCTCGGCGTCACGTTCAAGCCGAACACGGACGACGTGCGCGAGGCGCCGTCGCTCACCATCATCCCCGAGATGCAGCGGCAGGGCGCGAGGATCCGCGCGCACGACCCGGTCGTCTCGGAACTGCCGGACGTGCACGGCGTGACCTGGTGCAAGGACGCCTACTCCACCGCGGAGGGCGCGGACTGCCTGATGCTCCTCACGGAGTGGAACGAGTACCGCGACCTGGACTTCCCGCGCCTGGCGTCCATCATGCGCGGGCGCGCGTTCGTGGATTGCCGCAACATCTACGACCCGCGCGAGGTGCACGACCACGGCTTCCGCCACGCCGCCGTGGGCCGCAGCCTCGAGGCGGCCGCGCCCTGGAAGCTCGAGGACGTGGTCATCCGCGGCTCGGACGACGCCATCCCGCGCCCGGTGGCCGAAGGCACGGCGTGAAGCTGCTCGTCACCGGCGGCGCGGGGTTCATCGGGTCGAACTTCGTCCGGCACGTGCTGGCGAAGCACCCGGGCGACGCGGTCGTCGTGCTGGACAAGCTCACCTACGCGGGCAACCTCGCGAACCTGGCGTCCGTGGCCGGCGATCCGCGCTACGCGTTCGTGCGCGGGGACATCTGCGATCCGGCCGTCGTGCGGAAGGCCATGGCCGGCTGCGACGCGGTCCTGAACTTCGCCGCCGAGACCCACGTGGACCGCTCCATCGGCGACCCCGGCAGCTTCGTGCAGACCGACGTGTACGGCGCGTACGTGCTGCTGGAGGCGGCGAAGGAGCTTGGCGTCGCCCGCTTCGTCCAGATCTCCACCGACGAGGTGTACGGCGAGCGCATGGAGTCCGCGGCGGACGAGGAGTCCGCCCTGATGCCGCGCAACCCGTACGCCGCGTCGAAGGCCGGCGGCGACCGGCTCGCGTGGTCGTACTGGGCCACCTACGGCATGCCGGTGGTGGTCACCCGCTGCAGCAACAACTACGGCCCGAACCAGTACCCCGAGAAGCTGATCCCGCTCTTCGTCACGAATGCGCTGGAGGATCAGCCGCTGCCGGTGTACGGGAGCGGGAAGAACGTTCGCGACTGGATCCACGTGCAGGACCACGCGGAGGCGCTGGACGTGATCCTGCGCGCCGGCGGGGACGACGTGCACGGCGAGGTCTTCAACATCTGCGCGGAGAACGCGCTCACCGTGCTGGAGATCACGGCGAAGATCCTGGCCATCCTCGGCAGGCCGTCCTCGCTGGTGCGGCACGTGACGGACCGCCAGGGCCACGACCGGCGCTACTGGCTCACCGCGCGCAAGCTGCGCGAGCGGCTGGGCTGGGCGCCGCAGCACACCTTCGCGCAGGGGATCGAGGCCACCGTGCGCTGGTACACCGACAACCCGGACTGGTGGCGGCCGATCAAGTCCGGCGAGTTCCGGGAGTACTACCGCAAGCAGTACGCGGAGATCGCGGGATCGTGACGGACGACGCGGCGCGCGCCGCCGGAGCCGGGCCGGGCGCGGAGATCCCCGGGAAGACCGTGCGCGGGAAGCAGCGGCGGTACCTGCGCGGGCTCGGCGTGAACCTGGACGCGGTCGTCTTCGTGGGCAAGGAAGGCATCACGGACGCGCTGCTGGCGGAGCTGGCGCGCGTGCTGAAGGCGCGCGAGCTCGTGAAGGTGCGGCTGCTGGAGACCGTGGACGGCGATCGCAAGGACGTGGCCAAGGAGCTGGCGGAGCGCGCCGGCGCGGAACTCGTCCAGGTGCTCGGCCGGACCGCGCTCCTCTGGCGCCGCAACGAGGAGAACCCGCAGATCACGCTGCCCGCCTAGCGATGGCCTCCGCCCCGTCGCCGCCCGCATCCCCGTCGCCACACCCGTCGTCGTCCGGATCGCCGCCGTCCCCCGGGGCCGGTCCTCGCCGCACCGCGCTCGTCACCGGCGCGTCCGCCGGGATCGGCGTCGAGCTGGCGCGCGTGTTCGCGGCCGGGGGCTTCGACCTCGTGCTCACCGCACGCCGCCGCGAGCGGATGGATCCCCTTGCGGCCGAGCTGAGCGCGCGGCACGGCGTGCGCGTCCGCGTGCTCGCGGAGGACCTGGCAGACCCCGAGGCGCCGCAGCGCATCGCGCGCGCGCTGGACGCGGAGGGGATCCGCGTGGATGTGCTCGTGAACAACGCGGGCTACGGGCTGGGGAAGCCGTTCACCCGCACGACCTGGCGCGAGCAGGCGGACTTCCTGGAGGTGCTGCTGCGATCCGTCGTGCAGCTCACGCACCTCTTCCTGCCCGGCATGCTGGAGCGCGGCTGGGGGCGGATCCTGAACGTGTCGTCCGTGGCCGCGTTCGCGCCGGAGCGCCCGGGGGATCTCTACGCGCCGGTGAAGACCTTCATGATCCGCTTCTCGAAGTCCGTGGCGCGCGAGGTGGCGGGCGCCGGCGTGCACGTCACCGCGGTCTGCCCCGGCTTCACGTACACCGAGTTCCACGACGTCCTCGGCGTGCGCGCCGAGGTGGGCAAGCTGCCGAAGTGGATGTGGATGGACGCCGCCACGGTCGCCCGGCAGGGTTACGAGGCCGTGATGCGCGGCGACGAGGTGTACGTGAACGGCATCTGGAACCGCTTCGTGGTGGCGGCGTGCCAGGTGTTGCCGGCCTGGCTGATCCGCGCCCTCTCCCCGGCGGCGGCGCTGCGGCGAAGGGCGTTCGAGGCGCGGCGCACGGGCTGAGCTCGCATGTCAATGCCCGGCGGACGGATCGGTCACGTGCAGCCGGCGCGCGTACCCGTCCACGTGCGTTCCGTCCGTCGGAAGGATGTCGAAGTCCTCACCGCGCCGCAGGAGATCCGCCGCGGCCCGCAGCGCGTCGGCGGCGACGGCGCGCACGGACCCCGTCCCGCTGCGGGTCGAGAGCCGCAGGGCGGACCGCCCCCACGGGACGCCCGGGGAGTCCGCCAGGGCGAGCTCGTCCAGCGGACACCCGCGCGGCACGAGGAGGACGGTTTCCGCCGATCGTGTGGCCGCGGCCGCTCCGCCATCCCGGGGGTGCTCGCGCTGCCGGGCTCGCAGGGCGGCGACCAGGCGGAGCTGCCGGTCGAACGGGACGTGATGATCGCGGTCCGAGGTCCACAGCCAGAAGAGCGAGGCGCCCGCGTCGTAGGCGCGCGGGAAGAGCAGGTCCGCCGCCGTGGAGTCCATCTGCCCGTAGATGCTCACGCCCCACCGGGCATCGAGCGCCCGCGCCGGGCCGCGCAGCAGGGCGAGGTGGTAGTCGATACACGACCTTGCGTCGGCCGGGAAGTCCACGCCGAGGACCTCCCGCACCAGCGAGGCGAAGCGAGCGGGCCGGAGCCGGCTCTCCCAGCAGATGCCGGAGGCCCCGGCCTCCAGCTGGTACGCCGCCGCGCTCGCGACGGCCTCCCACGAGACCGCCCACGTCGGCCGGATGGAGCCGAAGAAGCAACCCTGCTTCGCGGCGGACTCCTGCAGGAAGCCGCGGCCGTAGGGACCCTTGGCGTCCAGCGTGCTTCTCATGGCCTCCGTCAGCGCGCGGGCCGCTTCCGGCAACGTGTCCGCGCTCCGCAGCGAGCCGTCGCGCATCGCACGGATCGCCGGCTCATCCGCATAGAAGAACGCGCCGAGGAAGTTCGGGCGCCAGGGCAGCTCCGGATGGTCCCGATAGCCGCCGGCCATGGTGAAGAACACCGGCTCGTCGAGGACGAACGGGAGGTTGTGCGGCGTGACGTCGAACAGGTTGAACCCCGTTTCGATCATGCGCCGATAGTCGTCGGCCTCCAGCGGCACCCACGTCCAGTCGCCGCCGGGAGGGCGACCGGTACCGTCGTCCCGGAACGCGCGACCGGTCGCCACGATCACATCGCGATCGAGCAACCGGGTCTCGATCCCCTCCGGGAGGATGGGATCCCCGAGTCCCCTTGCGACCTCATGGAGTCGACGCCCCGCGAAGCGGACCGCCGGCGCCCGGAGGTCGGAGGAGTCCTCGCCGCGCGGGAAGAGTTCGTCCCAGGGCTCGAAGCCGGGGAGCACCGGTACGCCCGTGCGCGCGTCGATGTACTCGATGCCGCCGCTCCCGCCGGGGTAGAGGACGTAGCGGCGTATGTCCCCGCGCGCGAACGGATCGGCCGCGCCGTCGGGAACGAGGACGGCCAAGGCGAAGAGGACCTTCCCCGTGGCATGGACATCGAACCGGATCCACCGCAGGCGCGATCCGTCGGGGTCGCGCCACGGGGATGTCGACAGCACGATGGACTCGATCTCCGGACAGCGGGGGTCCGGAGCGTCCACGCTCCACCGGATCCATTCGCTGTGGGCGCCGGCGCAGCCGGTCATCGTGAGCATGCCGAGTGCGGCCCAGCCGGCGAGCGCCCTCACGCGGGCCGGGCCCCCACGAGTTCGCGGTACGCCGCCAGCGTCAGGGCCGCCGTCCTCGCCCACGTGTACTCGCCGGCGCGCGCTCGCCCGGCATCGGCCAGCCGATCACGTTCGCTCGCGCTTCCGAGCACGCGATCCAGGGCGGCGGCCGTCTCCTCGGGCGAGTCCGGATCCACGAGCACTCCCGCCGACCCGGCCACCTCCGCGGTCGCCGTGCCCGCCGACGTGATCACCGGCGCCCCGCAGGCCATCGCCTCGAGCACCGGGAGGCCGAAACCCTCGTACCGCGAGACGAGGACGAAGGTGCTGCATGCGGAGTACGCGGCCACCAGCTGCGCGCGCGGCAGGTCCAGGAGCACCCGCACGGAGCGCTCGAGGCCGCGCCGGGCGATCTCAACCCGCGGGTCGTCGTCGCCCGCATGCAGCAGCCCGGCGAGGACGAGATCGCAGGAGTCGCGCAGCCGCGCGCGTTGCCACGCGTCGAGGAGCCCCCGGACGTTCTTGTGGGGGCGGAACTCGCCGACGAAGAGCGCGAAGGGACGTTCGAGCGAGAAGTCGCGGCGGAAAGCCAGGACCGCCGTCTCGTCCGTGCGGCGGAAACCCGGATCCGCGGCCAGCGGTGTCGCCCGCGTGCGGTCGGCGGCGCCCCATCGCTCGCCGATCTCGTGCGCCACGAACCCGGACACCGCGAGAACGCGTGCCGAGCGGCGGATGGTGAGGTCGTAGGACGCGCGCGCGTACAGCCGCTTCGCGAGGGACAGTCCCCGGCGTCCCTCGGGGCGAACGTGCATCAGCCCGTGGATGGTGGACACCACCGGGATGTCGCCGAAGAGGACCGGGGCGTCGAAGTGGGGATAGTGCAGGAGATCCGCGCCAAGGGACCGTGCCCGTGACGGAAGCGTCCAGTGCTGGCCGAGGGACATGTGCCGTTCGTCCGTCACGTGGTGCACGAGGTTCGGCGCGGTCCACATGGTGATGCCGTAGTCGGGCCACGGATCCGGGCGTCGCAGCACGTGGAACGTCCAGTCGGGGGCCGCGCGAAGGAGCTCCGGAAGCAAGGACACCACGTACTGGCCGATTCCGGTCGGCTTCGGGAGCGCGAGGCGGGCATCGAAGAGAACGGTCGGCATGGGCGCTCCGGGCGTCGGGCCGGCGGCGCGGCCGCAGGAGTCGGGGTCCACGGAGTCCTGGTTCCGCGGGCCCGCTGCGCGCAAGGTAGCCGGATCGGCCGGCGCGCGCCACGCCGCGCAGTAGGGCCTTCTGGCGGGTCAGAGTTCCGTGAGCCCGACCGACCACCGGAGCATCCTTCCGTACGCCCGGAGCTTCGCACGCTGGCCCGGCCGATCCCTGCCCCCGAGCAGGAGGAGCAGGGCGCGTGCCGACCTTGCGCACGAGCCGACGAGCACGATCGCTCGCATGGTCCCCGTCCGCGACCGACCGTCGTGCTTGCGGAAGTAGAGCAGGCTGCTGCGGAGGCTGGCGAGGAGCGTCCGCGTCAGGGCCTCGCCTGTGCTGGCTCCGGATTTCACGTGCACGATCCCGGGCCCGTCGACGAACCAGACCTCCCAGCCGGCGCGGTCGACCCTCCGGCAGAGATCGACATCCTCGTAGAACATGAAGAAGTCGGGGTCCAGCGGCCCGACGGCGTCGACGCACGCCTTGCGGATGCAGAGGGCCGCGCCGGAGACCGCCTCGACCCGACGTGTGCGTCCGTCGACCCGGCGCCGGACCCATCGGTGCAGCATCGTGTGCTGGAGGAACTGGCGCGCCGGCGTGGGGAAGGCGAGCACCGACGGCTGCGGGCTGCCGTCCGGATTCCACAGGCGCGTCGTGCAGATCCCGGCCGAGGGATGCTCCTCCATGAACCGTGCCATGGACTCCACCGCGCCGCGGCGCACTTCCGTGTCCGGGTTGAGGAGCAGGAGGAGCGCCCCGCGCGCGTGCCCGATGGCCAGGTTGTTCGCACGCGAGAACCCGATGTTCCCGCCCGCCTCGAAGACGCGCACGCCGGGGAAGTCCCTTCGCACCGTGTCCGCCGTGCCGTCGGTGGATGCGTTGTCGACGACCAGCACCTCGTGATCGATCGCGACGTGCCGGAGCGACTCGAGACATCGCACCAGGAGATCCCGGCACTCCCAGCTCACGACCAGAATGGAGAGTCGGGGTCCGACGGCGTCGGTCATGGGGAGCGTCCTCGAGGCCTGGACGGAAGGGCCGTGAGCATGCCCCGGGCCTGCGGCACGGTCAACGGCGGGCGCCGTCCCCATGACGGGAACGGGACAGCGCCGAAGGGCGCGTTACCTTGACACCCGCGAAGCGACCGGGCATCGTAGCGCGCGATGCTCCCGACCACCACGCGACGGCATCGCCGCGGCATTCCCGTAGTCCTGGCGCTCGCCGCCGCGCTGACCTGCACGAGCGAGGTCCGCGGGCAGTTCCCGTCCCCGGTTCGGCCGGAACCGGCGGCTTCGCGCGTCGCCTCCGCGGATCGCGCGACGCGCGGTGCGGCCGATGTCCCGCGGCCCGCGACCGTGGCCGACGGCCCGAAGGCGCTTCGCGGACCCGTGGACGAATCGCAGTACATCGTCGGCCCCGGGGACGGATTCGGCATCACCATCTGGGTGCAGCCGGCGGTCACCATCGAGGCGTCGGTCTCGCCGGAGGGCAGCCTCGTGCTCCCCGGGGTGGCGCTGGTCTCGGTGGCGGGCCGGACGCTGGCCGACACGAAGGCCGCTCTCGCGGCGGCGATCGCTCGACAGTACCGGAACGTGCAGGTGGATGTGGCCCTGGTCGCGCTGCGGCGGATCGAGGTGAACGTCGTCGGCAACGTCCTGCGGCCCGGCACCTACGTGGGCACCGCCCTCGATGCGGCGAGCCGGATGATCGAGCTGGCGGGAGGAACCGCCGCCGGCGCCGGGCGCCGCAACATCGAGATCCGCCGGAGGAACGGGGACACCGCGCGACTGGATCTCGTGCGGTACGAACGCACCGGAGCGCTGGACGCGAATCCCCCGATCCTGGACGGCGACGTCCTGGTGGTCCCGTGGGAGAAGTCACGGGTCGTGGTGGAAGGGGCGGTCGAGGTGCCCGGCACCTACGAGCTGTGCGAGGGCGACACGATCGGCACGATGCTCGAGATCGCCGGCGGGCTCCGCATGGACGCGCGGCCCGACAGTATCGAGTTGCGTCGTTTCACCGACTCCCGCCGCACGGACAGGATGGTCCTGTCGCTCCAGGCTCCCGGGAGCCTCGGGACCGGGCTTCGTGACGGGGACCAGATCTACGTGCGTGCGCACCACGATTGGAGAGTCGTCGAGGCCGTCGTCCTGGAAGGCGAGTTCCGTTTTCCCGGACCCTACGGGATCAACGAGGGGGAGGACCGGCTCGCCGACGTCATCGAGCGCGCCGGCGGGTTCACCGACCTCGCGTCCCTCGGGGAAGCGCAGCTCCTGCGGACGCGCGGCGTCGATCCGATCGACGTGGAGTACGAGCGCCTGAAGCAGATCCCGGTGCAGGACATGTCCGAGAAGGAGTACGCGTACTTCAAGTCGAAGAGCCGTGAACGCAAGGGACTCGTCGTGGTCGACTTCGAGCGGCTGGCGACCGGCGACGATGAGGAGAACCAGCTCTTGTCCGCCGGCGACCGGATCATCGTGCCCCGGCGGCGCGCCACGATCACGGTGAGCGGGAGCGTCACGTTCCCCGGGCTCATCACCTTCGAGCCGGGCAAGCGGGCGTCCTATTACGTCGAACAGGCGGGCGGGTACTCCTCGAACGCGGACCGGGGGGGCGCGCGCGTGGTCCGGGGCGTGACGGGCGAGTGGGAGCCGCTCTCGCGGGTCCAGTCGATCGCGCCCGGCGACGAGATCTGGGTCCCGGAGCGGGCGGACCGGAACTGGTGGCAGCTGGCCCGCGAGACGGTCAGCTTCGTTGCGTCGGTCGCCACCGTGTACCTCGTCATCGACCAGGCCAGCCGGTAGCGACGATGGCGGACTCCCGTTCCTTCCTCGACGTGCTTCTGGGCTGGCGGCGGCTGGTATTCGGGGTCGCCATCCTCGGCACGCTCGTCGCGGTCGTCGTGAGCCTGTTGCTGCCGACCTGGTGGACGGCTCGAGCGACGATCACGCCGCCGGACGAGACGGAGGCGGGCGGGGGGCTGGTCCAGTTGTTCTCGCAGCTGGGCGGCGCCGCGGGGGGAATGCGGACGCGCGGCTTCCTGAACCGGGCGGCCCCGACGGATCTCATGATCGGCGTGATCAAGAGCCGCCGCCTTCGCGGCCAGGTCGTGGACCGCTTCGATCTCCAGAAAGTCTACGACGTCAAGTCGCGCGAGCACGCCGTCCATGTGCTGGGGCAGCACCTGCAGGTCAACACCACTCCCGAGGGACTGGTGGAGATCGCCGTCGAGGCGCGGGATCCCCGCACGGCGGCGGAGATGGCGAACGCACTCGTCGGCTTCCTTGACGAGTACAACCGCGCGACGAGCGTCGAGGACGCACGGCGAACGGTGGCGTTCGTCGAGGCGCGCCTTGCCGATACGAGGCTGAGGCTCGAAGGGGCCGCCGACTCGCTCCGGGCATTCCAGGAGGCCCGCGGCGCCATCGAGCTGGGGGAACAGACGCGGGCCACCGTCGACGCCCTCGCGGGCCTAGAGGCGGAGCGGACCCAGTTGGAGATCCAGAAAGGCGTGCTGGGGCAGTACGCCACGCCCGACCAGCTCCAGGTCCAGGACATCGCGGCTCGGATCCGCGAGATCGACGAGAAGGCACGGGACCTCCGCGGCAAGCGGCCGTCCGGGGCGCAGGGGCGATCGAGCGACACGGCGCTCCTCCCCCTCGGGGATCTTCCCTCGCTCGCGTTGCAGCTCGCGGACCTGCGTCGCGAGCTGCTCGTCCAGGAGAAGGTGTACGAGTTCCTCACGAGCCAGCTGGAGGAGGCACGGATCCGGGAGAGCCGCGATCTCGTGACGGTCAAGGTCCTGGACGAGGCCACCCCGCCGATCCGGAAGACCCGGCCTCGACGGAGTCTCATCGTCCTGCTGACCGCCGTCGTCGCCTTCACCGTGGCGCTCGGCGCCGCGTTCGCGGCGGAGGCGATCATCGACCTGGGCGGGAGCCGTGGCGACGATCCGACCATCCGGCGCATGGTGCGCGCCGCGAACGCGTTGCGGGCCTGGGGAGGCGATCGCGGCGGGTCGAGTTGACATGAAGGAGCGCCTCCTGCGGGCCGTCATCTGGCAGGGCGGCACGAGCGTGCTGGCGCGCGGCACCCGCTATGTCGCCGTGCTCGTCCTGGGGCGGCTGCTCTCTCCCGAGGACTTCGGCGCCTTCGCCTCGCTCTACGTGCTGGTGGAGGGCCTGTTCCTGCTCTCCGGCATGGGACTCGGCGAGGCTCTCATCGTCGTGCGGGACCGCGAGCGCGACGCCGCGGCCACGGTGTTCGCCCTTGCGGTGGCCTTCGGACTCTCCGCCTACGTGGTGGCCTGGTGCGTCGCACCGTTCGTGTCGCGGTTCTACGGCCTGGAAGACGGCACACGGGTCCTTCGCGTGCTCGCCGTCGTGCTGGTCGTACACGCGTTCCGGGTCGTTCCCATGCGCCTCCTCGAAAAGGCCCTGGACTTCCGCGCGAAGGTGTTGCCGACCGTCCTCGGGGCCCTCACATACCTCGCGGTGTCCGTGCTCGTGGCGGCACGAGGAGGGGCCGTCTGGTCGTTCGTGATCGCCCTGGTCGGCGCCTCGATCGTCGAGACGGCGGCCTACTGGTGGAGGTCGCCGTGGCGACCGCACTCCGGTCCGACCCTTGCGATGGTCCGACCCCTCCTGGCGTTCGGGATCCCCGTGGTCGTGGGGGGCGTATGGACCTACCTCTTCGGGACCGTCGATCGCGTCAGCCTGGCCCGCTGGGGAGGCGCCGGGGTCCTCGGCATCTACGCGTTCGCGTTCTCCCTGGCCAGCCTTCCGGCCACCCTCGGTTCCGCGGTGGTCGCGGGCGTGCTCCTTCCCGCGTACGGGCTGCTCGGGAGCGATCCGGAGCGCCGCCTGTCGATGCACCTGCGCGCCGCCGGGCTGATCGCGGGGATCGCCGTCCTGTTCGGCGTCCTCTGCGTGACCCTGTCGCGCCCCGCGCTTCGGCTGGCGTACGATGACAAGTGGGACGCGGCCGTTCCGGTCCTGCAGATCCTGGTCATCGGCGGCCTCTTCCGTTCCCTCGTGACCCTCGTCGGGGACCTGCTCGTGGGCGTCGGGCGACCGAAGGCGTACCAGTCCATGAGCATGATCCAGCTGCTCGTCGCGGTCATCGGCGTTCCGCTCGCCCTGACGCGGGGAGGCGCGATCGGAGTGGCGGTCGTCATGAGCGCCGCGAGTGCGGTGGCCCTGCTCTCCGGCTGGGGCCTGGCGTCATCCGCGTTGCAGGTTCCGCTGCGGCGGTTCGCATCGTGCCTGGTCCGTCCGTTGGTCGCGGGGGGCGCGGCCCTGCTGGCGATCCTCGGCGCGGCGCACGTGGCCGTCGCGTCGGGGATCGTCGGCGTGGTCGCGGGCGTCCTCGCCGGTGTGACCGCGTTCTCGGGATGCTGGTGGCTCATGGATCCGGCGCTCCGTGAGGATGTGCGCCTGCTCCGAGGCGGGGGTGGTCCATGACCGCGACGGCGAGAAGCGCGGCGCTGTGGGGGGCCGGGACGACCGCGGCGGTCGGGATCACTCTGGCCGTGGCCAGCGCGCCCGTGACCACCGTCCTCGCCGGCACGGCATTCGCGGTCGGGGCCGCCCTGGTCCGCCTGTTCGGCGCGCGCATGGGCCTGTGGTGCCTCTTCGTCGCGACCATCCCGCTGCGCGAGCCTCTCTCGGTGGATCTCGTGGGTACCACGACGCTCTACCTGAATGACCTGCTCCTCCTCGGTCTCGTCATCGTGTGCGCTCGCGAGAACGGGTTGCGGGAGATCGCGCGGCGGAGCCCGTCCTTCCGCATCGGCGCGGTTCTCGCCGCGCTCGCGGTGGGGGGGTTGTACACGGCCACGCGGGCCAAGTGGGGGATCACCTTCGCCCTGCACGAGTCCGCGCAGGTCGCCGTCCTGTATGTCGCATGGCACTGGGTGCGCGACGCCCGCGACGCGCGTCGAACCCTCATGGCGGTCGTCCTCGGACTCGTGCCCGCGGTCGTCCTCGGCTTGTACCAGACGACCCTCCCGATCGAGTACTTCCGGAGACTCGTCGGGACGGTCCCGGCCGTCGCCTGGGACGAGGCCGGCAATCCCAACGTGCGGATCTTCTCGACGTTCGACCACCCCTTGCACTTCTCGCACGCGCTGTCCATCGGAACGGGAGTCGGCCTCGGACTCGTTTCGGGCGCGAGCCGCGGCGGCGCGCTGGTGCTCCTGGCCGTCGTGGCCGCGGTCGCCCACTGCAACCAGTACACGTACTCCCTCGGCGGGCTCGTTGCCAGCGCATCCGCGGTCGTGGTGCTGGTGGCCGTCTCCAGGCGCCGGTGGCTCCTCCTGCTCGCGCCGCTGATCCTCGTGCTCGCTGCCGCGGCGGCTCCGCGTGTCTTCCTGCTGCGGATCGAGCACAGCCTGTCCGGCCGGAACCCGAGTGTGGCCGCGAGGGTGATCGCGTACGACCGGTCGATCCAGATCCTCCGGGACCACCCGCTCCTCGGCGTCGGCTGGGGCAGCATGCGCACCGCGCTGGAAGACGACTACCGCACGTCGCGCTCGAAGACGGTCGCGTTCACCTCGGAGAACTACTTCCTGGAGAGGGCGGTCGCGACGGGCCTCGTGGGCCTCGGATCGACCCTCGCCCTGATGGTGCTCTTCCTCCGCAACACGCTATCGCGGCTTCGGCGGACCGGGCGGGGAGCGGGGTGGCCGCGCTTGGCGCTGCTCGCGGGCGGAGTGGCGTTCTACACGCAGGCCCAGTTCATTCCCGCCGCGGATCCGGCCAGCCGGTACGTGTTGTGGATCCTGCTGGCGCTCGCGGAACGGGCGAACGTCGCGGAGCCACGGTCGGGTGTCGTTCCCGGTCCGTCGGGCGCTCGCCTCGCGGAGGCTTGAGCCCATGTCCGTTCGCCATCGCGTCCTGCAGCTCATCACGCGCCTCATCGTCGGCGGCGCGCAGGAGCACGCCATCGCCGCGGCCGCGAAGCTGGACCCCGGGCGCTTCGACTCGCAGCTCTGGACCGGGCCGGAAACCGGCGCCGAGGGGTCGCTGCTGGAGGACGCCCGGCGCCACGGCATCCGCGTCCGCGTGATCCCCGACCTCGTCCGCCGCATCGATCCCGTGAAGGACGTCGCCGTCACTCTGCAGCTCGCCCGCCTCTTCCGGCGCGAGCGCTTCGACCTCGTCAGCACGCACAGCTCGAAGGCCGGGATCGTGGGCCGGGTGGCCGCGCGGCTCGCGGGCGTGCCGGTCGTCGTGCACACGGTGCACGGCTGGGCCTTCCACGAGCACATGCCCGCCCGCACGCGGCGGACCTACGAGATCCTGGAGCGGTTCCTCGCCGGCCGGACGGACCGGCTGGCCTCCGTCTCCGAGCGGACCACCCGGATCGGCCTCGAGGCCGGGATCGGACGACCGGAGCAGTACGTGCTCATCCGCAGCGGCATCCCCCGGGCGTCCTTCCACCCCGACGAGGAGCGGCGCCGTCGCGCGCGGGCCGCGCTCGGGTGGGCGGAGGACGCGCTCGTGGTCGGCTCGGTGGGGCGCCTCTCGCCGCAGAAGAACCCGGCCGACTTCGTGAACGCGGCCCGGGCGATCGCGCCCCGGCACCCGGCGGCGCGGTTCCTGTACGTGGGCGACGGGCCCCTCCGTCCGGAGATCGAGCGCGCGATCGAGGCCTCGGGGCTGCGGGAGCGGACGATCCTGGCGGGGCTCCGCCACGACGTGCCCGACCTGCTGCTCGCCATGGACGTGTTCGTGCTGACCTCGCTCTGGGAGGGGATGCCGCGCGTGGTGTTGCAAGCCCTGGCGAGCGGGGTGCCCGTCGTGTCCTACGATGTATCGGGGATCGCGGAGGCGGTCCGGGACGATCGCAACGGGTACGTCGTGCCGCCGCGGGATCATGCGGCGCTCGCGGACCGCGTGGACCGGCTCCTCGCCGACGGGGCCCTGCGGGCCGACCTGGGCCGGCGGGCGTCCGCGGGATTCGACGAGTCGTTCACGGAAGAGGGTATGCTGCAGCGCCTGGATGCGCTCTACTCCGGGTTGCTGGCGGTTGCATCGCGGACCGGGCGGTCGGGCGCGGGGGACGGGGGACGTTGAGACGCGTGGACACGAACGGGGACAGGCCGGGACGGCCCATCCGCATCCTGCACGTCATCACGCGCATGATCGTCGGCGGGGCGCAGGAGAACACGCTGCTCTCGTGCGCGCTGGCGTCGCGACCCGGCTTCCACTGCGAGCTGCTCTCCGGGGTCCAGACCGGCGCGGAAGGCGAGCTCCACTCGGAGACGCGGGCGCGCGGCGTGGTCCATCACCTCGAGCCGTCCCTGGTCCGCGAGATCCACCCCGTCAAGGACGCGCTCGCGCTCGCGCGGTTGACGCGCTTCCTCCGCGCGGGACGCTGGGACGTCGTCCACACGCACTCCTCCAAGGCCGGCGTGCTCGGCCGCTGCGCGGCGCGCCTCGCCGGCGTACCCCACGTCGTGCACACCGTGCACGGCTGGGGCTTCCACGAGGGGCAGTCCGCGGCGGTGTTCCGCTTGTACGTGCTGCTCGAGCGGATGTGCGCGCCGCGGACCGACGTGCTCGTGCACGTCGCGGAGCGGGACCGGGTCCTGGGGTTGCGCCAGCGGATCGGACGGCCCGAGCAGTACCGCCTGATCCGCTCCGGCATCGAGATCGCGCGTTTCCGCGACGACCGGACACCCCCCGCGGCGGCGCGGCGCGCGCTCGGCGTGCCGGAGGACGCGTTCGTCGTCGGGAGCGTCGGGCGCCTCGTTCCGCAGAAGGCGCCGCTGGACCTGGTGGACGCCTTCGCCGAGGTGGCGGCCGCCGTCCCGCGCGCGTTCCTCGTGATCGTGGGCGACGGTCCGTTGCGGGGCGCCGTGGAGGCCCGCGCGGCGGCGCGGGGCCTGGCGGATCGCGTGGTGCTGCCCGGCATCCGGCGGGACGTGCCGGCCCTGCTGCGGGCGTTCGACGTGTTCGCCCTGTCGTCGCGCTGGGAGGGGCTGCCGCGGGTGTTCCCGCAGGCGATGGCGGCGGGGCTGGCGGTGGTGGCCACCGATGTCGCGGGCGCCGCGGACATCGTGGAGCCGGGGCACACGGGGTTCCTGGTCCCGCCGGGCGACACGCGCGCGCTCGGACACGGGATCCTCCGGCTCGCCGGGGACGCGGCCCTGCGGCGGCGCCTCGGCGCGGCGGCCCGCGACGCGGTGGAGGCGTTCTCCGCGGAACGGATGGCGGGTCAGCTGGAGGACGTGTACACGGCCCTGGTGGAGGGCCGTCCCGTCCCCGACGTCCGGCCCGGGGACGAACCGTCCTTCGAAGGACAGGCGGTCACGATGTCCTCCTCCAGCCACCCGTAGCGCCGTTCCAGCAGCGCCTTCGCCACGCGCCGTCCCGAGGCGTCGTCGTTCGCGCGCACGCCGCGGAACGCCGCGTCCACGCGGCGCCGGGCGAGGCGGGCGAAGTGGTCCGCCAGTTCCACGGGGGAGCGGTCCGCCGGGGCGCGCCCCGCGAGCGACGCGGCGCGCGACACCGTCACCGAGATCGCGAACAGGTCCACGCCGATCTCCACGAAGCGGCTGAGCGTCTCCTGCCGGCGTTCCAGGGCCGGGCCGGTCACGACCATCGCGTGGAAGAGGGAGCGCGCGAGCCGCCGGGCGGACCGTTGCACGAAGCGCAGGTGGCCGCGCAGTTCCGCCGGCACGCTCTCCGGGATCCCCTCGCCGAACGGCAGCCAGCGCGTCAGGTACCACCCGGGATAGAAGGCCGTCGCGGCGCCGAGGGACCTCGCCTTCGCGCCCGCGTCCGCCTTCGGGTCCACGAGCGCGCCCGCCTTCTTCAGGTGCGGGTCCAGCGCCTCGCGCGCGATGAAGAGGTGCATCACGTCCGTGGTGCCTTCCACGATGGTGTTGATGCGCGCGTCGCGGTAGATGCGCTCCACCGGGAACGGGATCTCGCCGCGCGCGGCGAGCGAGTCCTCCGTCTCGTAGCCGCGGCCGCCGCGGATCTGCAGCGTGGCGTCCGCGATGCGCACGCTCGTCTCGGACGTGAACAGCTTCGCGATGGCGGCCTCCAGCCGGATGTCGCGCCCGCCCTTCGCCGCCAGTCCGGACGCGTAGTCCGACACCGCCTCCATGGCGAACACGTGCGAGGCCATCCAGGCCAGCCGGACCGCCACGGACTCGTGCGCGCCGACCGGCCGCCCCCACTGCACGCGCTCGGCCGCCCAGCGCCGCGAGATCTGCAGGCACTGCTTCGCCACGCCGACGGACGCGGCCGGCAGCGTGAGCCGCCCCGTGTTGAGCGTGACCAGCGCGATCTTCAGCCCGCGCCCCTCGCCGCCCAGCAGGTTCCCGCGCGGCACGCGCACGTTCGTGAAGCGGATGAGCCCGTTCGAGATCGCGCGGATGCCGAGGAAGCGGCAGCGGTGCACCAGTTCGATCCCCGGCGAGTCCATCGGCACGAGGAACGCCGAGACCTGCTTGCGCTCGCGCCCGTCCACGACCTTCGACGGCGTGCGCGCCATCACCACGAGCACCTCGGACGACAGCCCGTTCGTGCACCACAGCTTCTCGCCGTTCAGGATCCAGTGCTTCCCGTCGGGGGAAGGCTCCGCGGTGGTGGCCATCGCGGCGGGGTCGGAGCCCACGCCCGGCTCGGTGAGCGCGAAGCCGGAGATGGCGCCCGTGGCCAGCCGGGGCAGCCACTCCAGCTTCTGCTCCTCGGTCCCGAAGAGCCGCAACGGCTGCGGCACGCCGATGGACTGGTGCGCGGAGAGCCACACGGCGGTGGAGGCGCAGTGGCTGGCCACCAGCGCCACGGCGCGGTTGTAGTTCAACTGCGAGAAGCCGAGGCCGCCGTACTCCTTCGGGATCTTCATCGCGAAGGCGCCGAGGTCCACCAGCCCCTTCAGCACCGCCGGCTCGATCCGCTCCTCGCGGTCGTGCTTCGCCCCGTCCACGTGCTCCACGAGGAAGCGCTCGAGCTTCGCCAGGAAGGCGTCGCCGGCCGCGCGGTCCGCGGGATCCTGCTCCGGGAACGGGAAGAGGAGGCGCCCGCGGAAGTCGCCCAGGAACAGGTCCGCGGCGAAGCTGGCGGAGGACCACTCGGCCTCGCGCGACGCCTCGGCCAGCTCGCGGGCTTCGTCCGCCGTGGCGGCGGCGTGGGGCGGGGGCTTGGCGGACATGGGATACCTCGCGGGGATGGGTTCCGGGGCGCTACCCCCGGATATCGGCAGAAGGGCCCGCCGGTTCCAGGGATGCTATCCTCGGGACCTCGTCGCCTCGGCAGCCGGCCGGGGCCGCCCGGCCCGGAGGAGTCCCGTGGAGCAGCACCGGAAGGCCGCCCTCGGCGGCGGCGCGGCCGGGACCGCCGGGACCGCCGGGACCGCCGGCGCGGATCGCACCGATCGGACCGCCGCGTACCGTGAGGTCATCGCCCGGATCCAGCTCCTGCTGGAGGACGAGACGGACCCGGTCGCGGCCATGGCCACGGCGGTCTGCGAGCTGCACCACGCCTTCGCGCACTACCACTGGACCGGGTTCTACCGCATCGTGGGGGACCAGCTCGTGATCGGCCCGTACCAGGGGACGCATGGCTGCCTGCGCATCGCGAAGGGCCGGGGCGTGTGCGGGACCGCGTGGGCCGAGGGGCGCACGCAGCTCGTGCCGGACGTGCGCGAGTTCGCCGGCCACATCGCGTGCAGCGATACCACGCTCTCGGAGATCGTGGTCCCCGTGAAGCGCCCGGACGGCACGGTGATCGCGGTGTTGGACGTGGACTCGAACGACCTGGCCGCGTTCGACGAGGCGGACCGGGAGGCGCTGGAGGCGCTGGTTGGGGATCTCGGTCGGCGATTCGGATGACCGTAGCGCGCTCGCGGGGAGATTGGCCGGGGCGGCGGTGGTCGCCGCGTCCCTGACCGTCCTCGTTGCCGCCTCCGCACTCGTGCTCGGCCCCGTCGACCAGTCCCACCGGATCCCCGATGGCGCGACGAACCGCTTCGTCGCCGCGACGCTCGCGTCCGGACACCTCACCGCGCCCCCGCCTCCGGTCGCTCATGCGTTCGGGGTCCCCATGGTGTGCGCGGTGGAGGGGAAGCGTTTCGGCAAGGAGTACCCGATGTTCGCGGCGGCACTGGCCGCCGGGCGGCGGCTGGGCGCGGAGTGGCTGGTGAATCCCGCCCTGTGCGCAACCCTCGTCTATGTCACGTTCCTGCTCGGGTCGCAGGTGTGCGGCCCTCGAACCGGTGTCCTGGCGGCGTTCCTCGTGTTCGCGGCGCCGTCAGCCCTGGACCTCGCAACCACCTACCTCAACGCGCTCCTCGGGGCGTGCCTCTTCGCGGGCTCCGCGGTGGCGGTGATCCGGGCCGGGAGGACGGGAAGCCGTGCGTGGGGCGTGATCGGGGGGGGCCTGTTCGGTGCCGCCACGGCGACGAAGCCGTTCACGGGGGTCCTGCTGGCCCCGCTGCTCGTTTCGATCCCGGTCCTCCTCCTGCGCTCGCGGAAGCGGCGCGCCTTCCTGGTCGCCGGGATGTTCTCCGCCGGTGCGCTGCCGTGGGCGGCCGGCATGATCGCGTGGAACGTGTTCCTGACCGGGGATCCGCTGCTCACGCCCTACCAGGCGTGGGATCCGGTGAACGGGCTCGGCTTCGGGACCTTCTGGGGTCAGGAGTACGGCGTGGCCGACGCGCTGCACGGCACGAAACGGCAGCTGCTCTGGTTCCTCGAGTATCTGACGGTGATTCCGGGCCATGACTCCGTCCTCGTGCTCCCCTGGCTGGTCTGGGGACTGCTTCGGGCCGGCCGTCGCGGCCTGCTGCTGGCAGCCGTGCCGGTCCTGCTGGTCGTGGGCCACTTCTTCTTCGTCGGCAGCCGTTCCGCCGCCGCCCTGGTCGGAGGCGCGAGGTACTACGTCGAGGCCCTGCCCGCCATCGCGGTCCTGCTGAGCATTCCGGTGGCTCGGATCACGCCGGTTCGCGTGGGGGACCGCCTGATGCTCGGCGTGATCGCGTTGCTCGTGCTCGGGTTCGCGGCGTCGCTCCCCGGTCAGTTCGCGCTGGCGGAGAAGGCGCACTCCGATCCGCTGGTCGGGGCGAACCGTCGCTTGGAGCGGTTCCTGACGGACCCTCCCCCGGCCGCGCCCCGCGTCGTCTTCGTCGAC
>CAYYFX010000011.1:46166-58985 GCA_964471155.1 uncultured Gemmatimonadota bacterium
CGCACACCGCCGACGGACCCAGGCCCGGGCCGGTCCTCGGTGGAAGCCCCCCGAGGCCGTCGGTGCGCGCGCCCGCTGCCGGGTGAGGCGCGGACGCGGCGCGGCCGAAGCGCGGCGCGCGGGTGCGCGGCGCCGCGGGCCCCCGTCAGCCCGCCAGCAGCTCCCGCGCCAGCCGGTTCGCCAGGGCACCGTCCATCTCGCCCTTGTGCGCCTTCATCAGCGCACCCATGACCTTGCCCACGTCCGACGGGCCGGAGGCCCCGGACGCCGCGATCGCCTCCTGGACCCAGCGGCGCGTGGTCGCCTCGTCGGCCAGGCTGGGGAGGTAGCTGCGGATCACGGTCAGGTCGGCCTTCTCGGCGGCGGCCTGCTCCGCCCGCCCGGCCTTCTCGAAGGCCTCGATGCTCTCCAGCCGCTGTTTCTCCAGCCGTCGGAGGATGCCCACGCAGACCTCGTCCGCGACCCCGGCGGCGTTGTCCTTCTTCATCTCGTTCAGGAAGGCCGCCCGGATGTTCCGGAGCGCCGCCAGGCGGGCCGGGTCCTTCGCCTTGAGGGCCTCCTTCATCTGCGCCGTGACGGTCTCGAAGATCCCCATGGTCCCCTCCTGCGGCCTCCCGGGCCGGCATGGCCGCAGTCTACCCGGCAGGGGCCGCCTTGCCGATCCCGGCAACCCCCGCTAAGCTCGATCCTTCGCCGGACCGGAAACGGGGTGGCATCCCGTCCGGGCGGGCCGGGCTGCGGCAGGAGGGCGGGATGCGCGTCATGGTGACGGGGGCGGCCGGGTTCCTCGGCTCGCACCTGTGCGACCGGCTCGTCGCGGAAGGCCACGAGGTGATCGGCCTCGACAACCTGATCACCGGGAACATCCGCAACATCGAGCACCTGGCGGGGAATCCCCGCTTCCAGTTCATCAAGCACGACGTCACCGAGTACATCTTCCTGTCCGGCAAACTGGATGCGCTGCTCCATTTCGCCTCCCCGGCCTCGCCCATCGACTACCTGGAACTGCCCATCCAGACCCTGAAGGTGGGCGCCATGGGGACGCACAAGGCCCTGGGCCTGGCCCGGGAGAAGGGCGCCCGGATCCTCGTGGCCTCCTCCTCCGAGGTGTACGGGGACCCGCTGCTCCACCCCCAGAAGGAGAGCTACTGGGGGAACGTGAACCCCATCGGGCCCCGCGGCGTGTACGACGAGGCGAAGCGCTTCGGCGAGGCGCTCACCATGGCGTACCATCGCTCCCACGGCCTGGACACGAAGATCGTGCGCATCTTCAACACGTACGGGCCGCGCATGCGCCCGCACGACGGTCGCGTGGTGCCGGCGTTCATCACCCAGGCGCTGGCCGGGCTGCCGCTGACCGTGTTCGGCGACGGGAAGCAGACGCGGTCGTTCTGCTTCGTGTCGGATCTGATCGAGGGCATCTACCGGCTGCTGCTGTCGGACCTGAACGAGCCCTGCAACGTCGGGAACCCGCACGAGATGACCATCCTCGAGTTCGCCGAGTCGGTCCTCAGGCTGACGGGGTCCCGGTCCGAAATCACGTACGAGCCGCTTCCCACGGACGACCCCCACGTCCGGCAACCGGACATCACGCTGGCCCGGACCGTTCTCGGCTGGGAGCCGCGGGTGCCGCTGGAAGAGGGGCTGGCCAGGACGATCGAGTACTTCCGGGAGGTCGGGTTCGGATGAGCGGTCTGCGCTACCTCGTGACGGGCGGGGCGGGATTCATCGGGTCGCATCTGGTGGACCGGTTGATGGCGAGCGGCGGCCAGGTCACGGTGCTGGACGACCTCTCCACGGGGAATGCCGAGAACGTGCAGGGCCACCAGGGCCACCCGCGCTTCCGGCTCGTCGTGGATTCGGTGCTGAACGAGAACGTGGTGGACCGCCTCACCCGCGACGCCGACGTGATCCTGCACCTCGCCGCCGCCGTGGGCGTGAAGTACGTGCTGGAGCACCCGCTGCACTCGCTGCGGGTCAACGTGCGCGGCACCGAGAACGTGCTCGAGGCGGCGGACCGGCACGGCTGCCGCCGCGTCGTGCTGTTCTCGACCTCGGAGATCTACGGGAAGTCGCCCGCCGTGCCGTTCCGCGAGGACGCGGACCGGCTGCTCGGCCCCACCACCGTGCACCGCTGGAGCTACTCGGTGGCGAAGGCCATCGACGAGAACCTCGCGCTCGCCTACCACGAGGAGCACGGGATGCCGGTGGTGATCGTGCGCGCGTTCAACACGTGCGGGCCCCGGCAGCGCGGGCGCTACGGCATGGTGGTGCCGAGCTTCGTGGACCAGGCCATCCGGCACGAGCCCATCACCGTGTACGGCGACGGGACGCAGACGCGCTGCTTCTGCCACGTGGCCGACGTGGCCGATGCCGTGGAGGCGCTGCTCGCCTGCGAGGAGGCGGTGGGGGAGATCTTCAACGTGGGCTCCAGCGAGGAGGTGAGCATCATCCAGCTCGCCCGCCGCGTCCGGGAGATCACGGAAAGCCGCTCCGAGATCGTGCTGGTCCCGTATGCCGAGGCGTACGAGGCGGGTTTCGAGGACATGAGCCGCCGCATCCCGGACCTGCGCAAGATCCGGGAGTTCGTGGGCTACACCCCGCGCCGCACGCTGGACGACATCCTCCACGCGGTCATCGGGCACCGCCGGGAGCTGCGGGCCAGCCGCATGGCCGATTCCGGGCGCTGACGATCCGATCCGCGGCGTTGACGCTCCCTCCGGGGCGACCGTAGGCTCGCCTCCGTCCGGCCGCGCCGCGGCCCCCCGGAGGTGGCACCCTGACGCCGCTCGCCCTCACGTTCCTCACCGCGCTCGCCGCCGCGCTCCTGCTCACGCCCGTCTTCCGGCGCGTGGCGCTGGCCACCGGCTTCGTGGCGCTGCCCTCGGCGCGCGGCGTGCACCGCGCCCCCACGCCGCTCCTCGGCGGCGCCGCCATCTTCGTCTCGTTCCTGCTGGCGCTGGCGGCCGGCGGCGGGCTGGACGACGGCATCCCGCGGGCCCGCTCGCTGGGCTTCCTGGGCGGGGCGGCGCTCGTGTTCGCGCTGGGCGTCATCGACGACCGCCTCGTGCTCGGCTGGTTCTCCAAGCTGCTGGGGCAGATCGTGGCCGCCATCCTGCTGCTGGCCTCCGACAACTCCGGCACCGTCTTCCTGCTCACGCCGTTCGGGCTGGCCATGTCGCTGCTGTGGATCGTGGGGCTGGCGAACGCCATGAACTTCCTCGACAACATGGACGGGCTGTGCGCGGGCATCGCCGCGGTGGCCGCGCTGTCCTTCGTGGTGCTCGGCACGCTCGCGGGCGATCCGGGGACCGCGCTGTTCGCCGCCGCCCTGGCCGGCGCCGCGCTGGGCTTCCTGCGCTTCAACTTCCCGCCCGCCCGCATCTTCCTCGGCGACGGCGGCAGCCTGTTCCTCGGGTACGCGCTCGCGAGCCTCGGCGTGATGACGTCGCGCAACCTGGACTTCTCGCTGGACCTGCTCGTGCCCGTCGTGGCGCTGGCGTACCCGATCTTCGACATCACGTTCGTGAGCATCACGCGCGTCTCGCGGGGGCAGAGCCTCACGCAGGGCGGCCGGGACCACACGAGCCACCGGCTGGCCCGGATCGTCGGCACGCCGCGCGCCACGGCGTGGACGATCTACGCGATCTGCGCCGCCGCCGGCCTGCTGGCGGTGGGCGTGGAGATCCTCGCGTTCGCGCCGGCCACGCTGGTCACGGTCATCGGGCTGGGCGCGGCGCTCGCGGGCTTCGGGATGCGCCTGTGCCGCCGCGCCCCCGTCCCGGATCCCGGTGCGCCGCCCGCCGCCCTTCCTTGACCGGGTTTCGGCGCGGTTGCTACGCTCCGGGCACTTGCCTGCCGCCGGACCGCGTCCGGCGATTCCCGCCTGCCGGAGAGGGTCGATGAAGAAGGGTGCGAGCGCGCGCGTCGGAAGCCGGGGGACCGAGCTCTGCCGGGCCCAGACCGGGGTGGTGGTGGAGCGGCTGCGGGAGCGGCATCCGAACGTGACGTTCGAGATCGTGGACCTGCCCGGCGGCGCGAACGGCGACGCGGTGTTCGACGCCGTGGCGGCGGGCATGTGCGACCTGCACGTGCGCGGCGCGGCGGAGCTGCCGGTGGACCTGCCCGAGGGCGTGGTGCTGGCCGCGTGCACGGAGCGCACGGATCCGTACGACGTGCTCGTGACCCGCGACGGCGCGCTGCTGGAGGAGCTGCCCGCGGGGGCCGTCCTCGCGGTGGGCTCCGCGCGCGTGAAGGTGCAGATCGCGGCGTTCCGCGGCGACCTCGACGTGCGCGTGCTGGGCGGCACCGCCGTGGAGATGGGCGCGGCGCTCGAGCGCGGCGAGATCTCCGGCTTCGTGGCGGCGGCGCAGGACGTGGAGACGCTCGGCTGGCAGGGCTCCGTCTCCGAGGTGTTCACGCCGGACATCGTGCTGCCCGCCGCGGGCCAGGGCTCCTTCGCCATCCTCGCCCGCGAGAACGACGCGGACGCGGTGGGTCTCGCCAAGGCGCTGGACCACGGCGTCACGCACCGCGTGGTGGACGCCGAGCGCGCCTTCCTGCGGGAGCTGCGCGTCGCGCCCGAGCATCCCGTCGCCGTGCACGGCCGCTTCGATTCGTCGGAGCTCGTGCTGGAAGGCCTGCTCGCGGACGAGGTCTCCGGCGCGGTGCTCCGCGACGACCTCGACGGCACGCCGGAGGAGGGCGCGGATCTCGGCGTGCGGCTGGCGAAGCTGGTCCTCGCCGACGGCGCCCGGGACTACCTGGCCGGATACCGCTGATGCCCGCGCGGCGAACGGCGTCCGTCCCGCGGACGTAGCGGTCATGCCCGGGCGGTTCCCCACCTCCGCCGCGTTCGTCCGCAACTCGCTGTTCGTCGGGATGGTGACGCTGTCCATCGCGTCGCTCCTGTACTCCAGCCGGCTGGCGTCGCGGCTCGAGCAGCAGACCATCACGTTCACCGACCTCTTCGCGCGCTTCGCCGCCGTGTCCACGCTGCCGGCCTCGCAGGACGAGGAGGCGCAGCGCGTCTTCCGCGGCTTCCTCGATCGCGTCACGTTCCCGATCATCGTCACCGACCAGCGCGGCGTGCCGCTCACGTGCAAGGGCACCGACGTGTCCGCGGAGGACATCACGTACGACCTGTTCCTGACCACGGACCCCGCGAACCCGCCGCCCGGCCCGATGGACCGGCTGCTGCGGTTGACGTGGGAGATGGATCGCGAGCGCACGCCCATCCCCATCGTGCGTCCGGAGACCGGCGACCTGTTCGGGCACATCCACTACGGGGAGTCGCGGCTGTCGGCGCAGCTGAGGCTCATGCCGTACCTGCAGATCCTGGCCGCCGGCGCGCTCGTCGGGTTCGGCTACCTCGGCGTTCGCTCCGTGCGCACGTCGGAGAAGCGGTCCATCTGGGTGGGGATGGCGCGGGAGACGGCGCACCAGCTCGGCACGCCGATCTCGTCGCTCATGGGCTGGGTGGACCTGCTGGAGGCGGACACGGCGCCCGGGGACGAGAGCCGCCGGTCCACGCTGCGCGAGATGCGCGCCGACATCACGCGGCTGGAGCGCATCGCCACGCGGTTCGAACGCGTGGGCTCCGTGCCGCAGCTGGCGCCGCTGGACGTGAACTCCGTGGTGAGCGACGTGGCGGCGTACCTGCGGCGGCGGCTGCCCAGCAAGGGCCGCAAGGTGGAGATCCTGGAGCAGCTCGAGGACGGGCTGCCGCCGGTGTGGACCGAGCGCGAGCTGCTGGCCTGGACCGTGGAGAACCTGCTGAAGAACGCGGCGGACGCGATCCTGAAGGGGAAGGCGGGCGGCCGCATCGCCGTGCGGACGACCCGGGGGAACCCGGACGGCGTGCGCGTCGTCGTGGAGGACGACGGGCCCGGAATCCCCGAATCCATCCAGAACCGTATCTTCGAGCCGGGCTTCTCCACGAAACCGCGCGGCTGGGGGCTCGGGCTGGCCCTGGCCCGGCGGATCGTGGAGGACTACCACGGCGGGCGGCTGCGTCTGTTGCGGAGCACGCCCGGTGTTCGTACCGTATTCGCCGTCGACCTTCCCGAGGGCGGCCCCGGGCGCCCGCGGAAGCGGCCCGTCTGACCCCGGCCGCATCCGGCCGGATCCCACTCCCCGCACGGGCCACGCCGGCCCGCGCACCCTGCGGAGACCCGATGAACGACGACCGCAAGCGCATCCTCTGGGCGGACGACGAGATCGACCACCTGCGCCCGCACATGCGCTTCCTGGAGGACCGGGGCTTCCGGGTGGACGGCGTGACGAACGGGGAGGATGCCATCGCGATGGTGGCGGACGCGTCCAACCGCTTCGACCTGGTGATCCTGGACGAGATGATGCCGGGCATCGACGGCCTGGCCACGCTGCAGGGCATCAAGGAGAAGAGCCCGTACCTGCCGGTCATCATGGTCACGAAGTCCGAGGACGAGACCCTGGTGGACGCGGCCATCCGCAAGGACATCCAGAACTACCTGGTGAAGCCGGTGAACCCGCTGCAGGTGTACACCGCGGCGAAGCAGCTCCTGGAGGGCAACCGGCTCCGCGAGTCCGGCGCCATGCGGGACTACGTGGACGAGTTCACGGTGCTGCGCAACCTGCGCGGCCCCGGCTCCACGCCGGACGACTGGATCGACATCCACCGGCGCCTCGCGGAGTGGGACGTGCGCCTGGACAGCCACCGGGACGCGGGGCTCCTGCAGACCCACGAGGACGCGAAGGCGGAGGCGAACAACGAGTTCGCGCGCTTCGTCACGGCCAACTACCGCAAGTGGGTGCAGGGCCCGCGCGAGGCGCGGCCGGTGATGTCCCCGGACATCGTGGAGCGGCACGTGGCGCCGGCGCTGCGGCAGAAGCGCAAGGTGTACTTCATCATCGTGGACTGCCTGCGGCTGGACCAGTGGCTGGCCATCGAGGCGCTGCTGGAGTCGTACTTCGACGTGCGCCGCGAGCTGTACTTCTCCATCCTGCCCACCGCCACGTCCTTCGCGCGCAACGCCATCTTCGCCGGGCTGTTCCCGCTGCAGATCGCGCGGAAGCACCCGCAGTTCTGGAGCATGCCCGGGGACGACGACACGAGCCTGAACCGGTTCGAGCGGCAGCTCCTGGACGCGCAGCTGAACCGGCTCGGGATCCAGCTCAACCCGACCACGAAGTACATCAAGATCTTCAACGAGGAGGAGGCCGCGGCGGTGAAGAAGGACATCGCCAGCCTCTACTCGCTGCCGCTCGTGGCCATGGTGTTCAACTTCATCGACATCCTGTCGCACGGCCGCAGCGAATCGGAGATCCTGCGCGAGATCGCCCCGGACGAGGCCGCGTTCCGCGCGCTCACCACGGCGTGGTTCAAGCACTCGTCCCTGTTCGACATCCTGAAGGCCATCTCGCGGCAGGACGCCACCGTCGTGCTGACCACGGACCACGGCTCCGTGCTGGGGCGGAAGTCCACGATGGCGTACGGCAACCGGGACACGTCCACGAACCTGCGGTTCAAGATCGGGACGAACCTGGGCTGCGACGAGAAGCACGCCGTGCACGTGAAGAAGCCGGAGGAGTACCAGCTTCCCGCGCCGGGCCTCAACACGAACTACATCCTGGCGAAGGAGAACTACTACTTCGTCTATCCCACGAAGTTCCACGAGTACGAGCGGCAGTACCGCGGCAGCTTCCAGCACGGCGGCATCTCGCTGGAGGAGATGATCCTCCCCTGCGCCGTGCTCACCCCCCGGCGATGAGCGCGCGCACCCTCTCCGTGACCACGACCTTGGCGGAGGAGACGCGCTCCGTCGGCGCCGCGTTCGCGCGCGCCCTGCCCGCGGGGAGCGTGGTGTCCGTGGAGGGACCGCTCGGCGCCGGGAAGACGGAGTTCGTCCGGGGGTTCTGCGCGGCGCTCGGGGTGATCGACGCGGTGACCAGCCCGTCGTACACGCTCGTGAACGAGTACGAGACGGAAACCGGGCGGCGGATCCTGCACCTGGACGCGTTCCGCCTGTCCGGCGCGGGCGAGCTGTCCGAGCTGGACTGGGAAGGCCGGCGCGATCCGCGCGGGTGGGTGCTCGTGGAGTGGGGCGAGCGGGCCTCCGAGGCGCTGCCGCCGGACCACGCGCACGTGCGGCTGACGCCGGACCCCTCGGGGGACGACGTGCGCCGCATCGTCTTCACGCTGCCGGAGGCGGTGGCCCGCGCGGTGGCCGGGATCGGCGCGGCCGGGGAGGGCGCGGCGTGAGGATCGTGGCGGTGGAGACGGCCACGCTCGCCGGGAGCGTGGCGCTGCTGGACGACGAGCACGTCCACGAGCGGGACTTCGACCCCCGCGGCGAGGGCGCGGTGGGCGCGTTGGCGCGGCTGTTCGCCGAGTTCAAGGTGCGGCCGGCCGACGTGCGCGCGTTCGCGGTCTCGGTCGGGCCGGGGTCGTTCACGGGCATCCGGGTGGGCGTGGCCGCGGTCCAGGCCCTGTGCCATGCCACGGGCGTTCCTGCGGTCCCCGTGGGCACGCTCGAAGGTCTGGCGGAGTGCGGGCGGGAGTCGGACTGGGGACTGCCCGGGACCCTGCTCCTGCCGTCGGTGGACGCCCGTCGCGGCGAGGTTTACGCTGCCCTGTACCGCGCCGGTGCGCCGGGGACGGCGCCGGAGCTCCTGTGGGGTCCCGAGGCCATCTCCTGCGCGGCCCTGGCGGAACGGCTGGGCGGGATGCCGGCGCCCGACGTCGGCGCCGAGGGTCTCCTGCTGGGGGACGGCGCGGCGCTGCTCGCGTCGTCCTTCGCGACCGGATGGGCGCGGCCCGCGCCGCTCGGCCGCACCCGGGCTGCGGCGGTGGCGCGGGTGGCGGCGAGGAAGCTCGCCGCCGGGGAATCGGTGCAACCCGCAGGTCTCGTTCCCGTCTACCTCAGGAAGCCCGATGCCGAGATCCGCCATGAGAGACGCGCTTCCGCCGGCTGATCCGGCGGGATCCCGGCCCTCCCGCGCGCCCGCCGCCGCGCCGCCCGCCGGCGGGCGCGCGCTCCTGCCGATGCGCCTGGACGACGTCGCCGACGTGGCCGCGCTCGAGCGCGAGTGCTTCCCCGACCCGTGGTCGCCGGACTCGTTCCTGGCCGAGGTGGAACGCCGGCCGGACGTGGGCTGGCCCGTCGTCGTGCGCGAGGGCACGGAGTTGATCGGCTACAGCGTCGTGTGGTTCATCGTGGACGAGATCCACATCGGCAACATCGCGGTGAGCCCGCGGCACCAGGGCAAGGGCGTGGGTCGCTGGCTCCTCGAGCGGATCCTGGCCGAGGGCCGCCGGCGCGGCATGGTGTTCGCCACGCTGGAGGTCCGTCCGTCGAACCGCGCCGCGCTCTCCCTGTACGAGCGCTTCGGCTTCCGGAAGATCGCGGTGCGCCGCCGCTACTACCGCAACAACGACGAGGACGCCTGGGTCCTGGGCCATGCCCTCGACCCCTGCGCGGAGGACCGGCTTGGTTGACGCGGCCGTGCTGCTCGCGAACGACGCCGCGGTGGACTTCCTCGCCGCGCGGGGCCTCGCCGGGCCGAAGGTGGGGCTCATCCTCGGCTCGGGCTGGGGCGGCTTCGTGGCGCGCACGCACGAGATCGCGGCCTGCCCGTTCGCGGAGATTCCCGGCTTCGGGCACAGCACGGTGGCCGGCCACGCCGGGCGCCTCGTGCGCGGACGCTCCGGCGTCCACGAGTACCTCGCGATGCAGGGGCGCATGCACCACTACGAGGGCCACGGCCTCGCGCGCATCGGGTCCGCGGTGGCGGTGATGCGCGGGCTCGGGGTGGAGGAGCTCGTGGTGACGAACGCCGCCGGCGCCGTGAACCCCGCGTACCGCGTCGGCGACGTGGTGCTGCTGCACGACTTCGTGAACTTCATGCTGCACAGCCCGCTGCGCGGCGCCGCCGGCGCGCTGCGCCGTCCGGCGGGCCCGTCGCCGCGGCTCGTGGCGGGGATCGAGGCCGCGGCGGAGGCGAAGGGGTTCCCGCTGCGCAAGGGCGTGCTGTTCTCGTCGAAGGGTCCGGCGTACGAGACGCCGGCGGAGGTGCGCATGGCGCGGCTGCTCGGCGCGGACGTGGTGAGCATGTCCACCGCGCCGGAGCTCATCGCGGCCGGCGGGCTGGGGATGGAGGCGGTGGCGTTCTCGTGCGTGACGAACATGGCGCCCGGCGTCGTGCCGGGGCGCTCCGTGGACCACGAAGAGGTCATCGAGGTGACGAAGGCGCGCGAGGAGCACCTGACGGAGCTGCTCGCGCTCGTCCTGGAGCACCTCGAGAGCGCGCGCGGGCGCGACGCCGCCGCGCGAAAGGAATGAGGGCATGACCTGGTTCCGCCGCGGCAAGAAGGGGATCAAGGCGCAG
The DNA here is from genome assembly GCA_964471155.1 of uncultured Gemmatimonadota bacterium. Classification (GTDB taxonomy): domain Bacteria; phylum ARS69; class ARS69; order ARS69; family ARS69; genus CAYYFX01. Next base: position 56,535 of record CAYYFX010000011.1, read on the forward strand.
CCGGACCGCAAGGAGGTCCCCAGCGGCGTCTGGCTCAAGTGCGACGAGTGCGGGGAGATCCTGTACAAGCCGGAGCTGGAGAAGAGCTGCTGGGTGTGCGCGAAGTGCAACTTCCACTTCCGCATCGGCAGCCGGCAGTACCTGGACCTCCTGCTGGACGAGGGGAGCTTCGTGGAGGAGGACGCGCACCTCGCGCCGTCGGACCCGCTGGGCTTCAAGGACTCGAAGCGCTACCCGGAACGTTCCGCGGACGCGCAGCGCAAGACCGGGCTGAAGGACGCCATCCGCGCCGGGCGCGCCACGATCAAGGGCATCCCCGTGTCCATCGCCGCGCTGGACTTCGGCTTCATGGGCGGGAGCATGGGCTCCGTGGTGGGCGAGCGCATCGCGCGCGTCACCGAGCGCGCCATCGAGGGGCGGCGCGGCCTCGTCACGCTGTCCAGCTCCGGCGGCGCGCGCATGCAGGAGGGGATCTTCTCCCTGATGCAGATGGCGAAGACCTCGGCCGCGCTCGCGCGGCTGGCGGACGCCGGGCTGCCGCACGTGTCGATCCTCACGCACCCGACCACCGGCGGCGTCACGGCCAGCTTCGCCTCGCTCGGGGACGTGATCCTCGCGGAGCCGAAGGCGCTCATCGGCTTCGCCGGCCCGCGCGTGATCCGCGAGACCATCAACCAGGAGCTGCCGCAGGGCTTCCAGCGCGCGGAGTTCCTGCTGCAGCACGGCTTCGTGGACCGCGTGGTGCCGCGGCGCGAGCTGCGGGACACGCTGGCGCAGGTCCTCGCGTTCTTCGGCGACGCCGAGATGCCCCTCGCGCCCAAGCGGCGCAAGGGAGACTGATGCCGGACCTCTTCGCGCGGCTCGCCCGGCTGCGCAACCAGAACGTGGAGCTCGGGCTCTGGCAGGTCACGCGGCTCCTGGACCGGCTGGACCACCCGGAGCGCGACTACCCCGCGGTGCACGTGGCCGGGACGAACGGGAAGGGCTCCGTGTGCGCCATGGTGGCGGCCGCGCTGCAGCACGCCGGGTACCGGGTGGGGCTGCTCACCTCGCCGCACCTCGTGGGCTTCGCGGAGCGCATCCGTGTGGACGGCGCGCCCATCCGCGAGGAGGACGCCGCGCCCATCCTGGAGATGCTGGCGGCGGCGGCGGCGGACGGCACGCCGGACACCGCGGCGGCCGCCGCCACGGCCGCCGCCACGGCCCCGGCCGACGCGCTCGGGCCCTGGGGCGCGTCCTTCTTCGAGGTGTCCACCGCGCTCGCCCTGGAGCACTTCCGCCGCGAGGGCGTGGACGTCGCCGTGCTGGAGGTGGGACTGGGCGGGCGGCTGGACGCCACGAACGTCTGCTGCCCGGCCGTGACCGCGATCACCACGATCGACCTGGACCACACGGAGACCCTGGGGAAGGACCGCGCCACCATCGCCGCCGAGAAGGCCGGGATCGTGAAGCCGCTCGTGCCGCTCGTGCGCGGCCGGATGGCGGAGGAGGCGGCGGACGTGATCGCGGGCATCGCCGCCCGCCGCGGGGCCCCCCTGCACGACGCCGCCGACGTCCGCGTCCGGGTCCTCTCGTCCGGCTGGGACGGGCTGGAGGTGGCCCTCGCCCTCCCCGGGGAGCGGGAGCGCGGGATCCGCCTGCCGTTGCCCGGCGCCCACCAGGTCGACAACCTGGCCGTGGCGGCCCTGGCCGCCCGGCTGTTCGACCCCCGCCCCGAGTCCGCGGACCGCCTGTGCGAGGGGTTCGAGCACACGTTCTGGCCGGGGCGGCTCAGCCGGGTGGAAGGAAACCCCGTCCGCGTCTACGATGTGGCCCACAATGCCGCGGGCGTGGACGCGCTGGTCCGGTCCCTGGACGAGCTGGGCGTCCCCGAGGGGTCGGTCCTCGTGATCGGGGTCCTCGCGGACAAGGACCTGGCGGGGATGGCGCCGAAGCTCGCGCGGAAGTTCCGCCGCGCGGTCGCGCTGACGCCGCCGCACCCGCTCCGGGCGCGCCCCGCGGAGGAGACCGCCGCGGCGCTGCGCGCGGCGGGGATGGAGGTCGTCGCGGTGCCGGATCCGGCCGGCGCCTGCGAGGAGGCGGCGCGCCGCCTGGACGGTGGCTGGGTCTTCGTCACGGGCTCCCTGTTCACGGTGGGCGCCGCGATGGAGGCCTTCGGCGATCCGGCCGACCGGCCGCGTCGCCCGCGGAACCAGACCGCGCCCGCGGGGTGATCCCCGCGCGGGGAGCTTGGGGAAGAGGACATGGCCGAGGTCGTGCTCGATCGCGTGTGGAAGATCTACCCCGGCGACGTGGCCGCCGTGAAGGACGTGAGCGTCGCCATCGCCCACGGCGAGTTCATGGTCGTGGTGGGGCCGTCCGGATGCGGCAAGTCCACCATGCTGCGCATGGTGGCCGGGCTGGAGGAGGTGACGAAGGGCACCATCTCCATCGACGGGCGCGTGGTGAACG
>CAYYFX010000012.1:0-23074 GCA_964471155.1 uncultured Gemmatimonadota bacterium
CGCGGCACCGTGGCCATGCACCCGCGCACCGAGATGCTGGACCTCGTGGTGGCGGGCGGACGCGCGCGCGGCATCGTCACGCGGCACCTCGTGACCGGGAAGTTCGAGACGCATCTGGCCGACGCCGTGGTCCTCGCCACGGGCGGCTACGGGAACGTGTTCTTCCTGTCCACGAACGCCAAGGGCTGCAACGTCACCGCCACCTGGCGCGCGCACAAGCGCGGCGCCGGGTTCGCGAACCCGTGCTTCACGCAGATCCACCCCACCTGCATCCCGGTGGCGGGCGAGCACCAGTCCAAGCTCACGCTGATGTCGGAGTCCCTGCGGAACGACGGGCGCATCTGGGTCCCGAAGGAGCCGGGTGACACGCGCGCGCCCGACACCATCCCGGAGAGCGACCGGGACTACTACCTCGAGCGGAAGTACCCGAGCTTCGGCAACCTGGCGCCGCGGGACATCGCCTCCCGCGCCGCCAAGCAGGTGTGCGACGACGGCCGCGGCGTCGGTCCCGGCGGGCTCGGCGTGTACCTGGACTTCCGCGACGCGATCCGGCGGCTCGGCCGGGACGGCATCGCGCAGCGCTACGGCAACCTGTTCGACATGTACGCGAAGATCACGGGGGAGGACCCGTACGCCACGCCGATGCGCATCTACCCCGCCTCGCACTACGCCATGGGCGGGCTCTGGGTGGACTACAACCTGGAGAGCACGATCCCGGGCCTCTTCGTGATCGGCGAGGCGAACTTCTCCGACCACGGCGCGAACCGGCTGGGCGCCAGCGCGCTCATGCAGGGGCTCGCGGACGGGTACTTCGTCCTCCCCTACACGATCGGCGACTTCCTCGCGCGCTCCGGCCCGTCGCGGGACGTGGGGCCGGACCACCCGGAGGTGCGCGCGGTGGAACAGCAGGTCTCCGGGCGCGTGGCGAAGCTCCTGGCCATCGGCGGCGGCCGCTCGCCGGACTCGTTCCACAAGGTGCTGGGCAAGATCGTCTGGGACGACTGCGGCATGGCCCGCAACGGGGCGGGGCTGCGGCGGGCCCTCTCCCGCATCCCCGAGATCCGCGAGGAGTTCTGGAGCAACCTCCGGGTCCTGGGCACCGGGGAGTCGCTGAACACGACCCTGGAGAAGGCCGGTCGCGTGGCGGACTTCCTGGAGTTCGCCGAGCTGATGGCCCGCGACGCCCTGGCGCGTGACGAGTCCTGCGGCGGACACTTCCGCGAGGAGCACCAGACCCCGGACGGCGAGGCGGTGCGCGACGACGTGCGCTTCCAGCACGTCGCGGTCTGGGAATGGACGGGCGAAGGGAAGGAGCCGGCGCGCCACGTGGAGCCTCTGGTCTTCGAGGAAGTGACGCCGACGACGAGGAGCTACAAGTGAACCTCACGCTCAAGGTCTGGCGGCAGAACGGACCGGAGGAGCCCGGGAAGCTGGTCACCTACCCCGCGAAGAACGTGAGCCCGGACTCGTCGTTCCTGGAGATGCTGGACACGGTGAACGAGGAGCTGATCGCGAAGGGCGAGGAGCCCATCGCCTTCGACCACGACTGCCGCGAGGGCATCTGCGGCATGTGCTCGCTCATGATCAACGGGGTGGCGCACGGCCCGGAGCGCGGGACCACCACGTGCCAGCTGCACCTGCGCAACTTCCGGGACGGCGACACGATCGTCGTCGAGCCGTTCCGCGCCCGCGCGTTCCCGGTCCTCCGGGACCTCGTGGTGGACCGCGGCGCCTTCGATCGCATCATCCAGTCCGGCGGGTTCGTCTCGGTGAACGCCGGCGGCGCCCCGGACGCCAACGCCGTGCCCATCCCGAAGCCGGAGGCGGACCGGGCGTTCGACGCCGCCGTCTGCATCGGCTGCGGCGCCTGCGTGGCGGCGTGCCGCAACGCGTCGGCCATGCTGTTCGTGGGCGCGAAGGTCTCGCACCTCGCCCACCTGCCGCAGGGCCACCCGGAGCGGGAGCGCCGCGTGATCGCCATGGTGCGGACGATGGACGTCGAGGGCTTCGGCCGCTGCTCGAACCACTACGAGTGCGAGGCCGCCTGCCCGAAGGAGATCTCCCGGGACGTGATCCGCGAGCTCAACCGGGAGTGGATCCGGGCCCAGTCCCGGTAGCGGCCCGCCCCGGGCCGTTGCGGGGCGGAAGCCCGGGTCCGGTCGTCCCCCCGGGCCGGCCCGGGACGGTCCCCCAAGCCAGGACAGCACCGCCCGCCCCGGCGGATTGCGCCTTCCGGGCCGGTCCCTGTAGACTCGCAGGCTCTTCCGGCCGAAGAACTTCCCGGAGGCAGGCCCTGCCCCCCTTCGGCCCGCCGCGCCCCGAACGAGGAATCCGCCGTGTCGCAGGTCGAGACCCACGCTTCCCCGCCGGTCCCCGCCGGCGCCCCCGCCCGCCGCCTCTCCGCGCGGCTGGAGCCCTTCGACTCCTACTGGCAGGCCCCGAAGGACGTCGAGGCGGGGTACTCCAAGTTCGGGGCGTACTACCGCGCGAACTTCCTCCCCCACCTCCCGGCGGCGAAGGACGCCCGGATCCTGGTCGTCAGCTGCGGGCCCGGCTACCTGGTGAAGCTGCTCCGCGAGCAGGGATACACGGCCGTCACCGGCATCGACTCCGACCCCGCGAAGGTGGCGCTGGCCGCGAAGCGCGGGCTGGACTGCCGGACCGCCGAGGCCTTCCCGTTCCTGGAGCGCTGCCGGGCGGAGTGGGACGCCATCGTGGGCGAGCAGGAGCTGAACCACCTCACCAAGGCGGAGATGATCGAGTTCCTCGGGCTGTGCCGCGAGGCGCTGCGGCCGGGCGGCACGCTGGTGGTCTACGGGCTGAACGGCGCGAACCCGATCACCGGGCCGGACTCGCTCGCGCACAACATCGACCACTTCCACACGTTCACGGACTACAGCCTCGGGCAGGCGCTGGAGATCGCCGGGTTCACGGAGATCCGGCCCTTCCCCCTGCAGCTGTACGTCTTCTGGAAGAACCCCCTGAACTACGTGGGCCTCCTGGTCACCTCCCTCCTGCACCTGTTCTTCCGCGCGATGTTCATCATGTACGGGAAGGACGCGAAGATCTTCACGAAGAAGCTGGGGGCCCGGGCGAGGAAGGCGGCGCAGTGAAGGCCCTCATCACCGGGGGGACCGGGTTCCTCGGATCCTCGCTCGCGTTGCGGCTGCGGGGCCGCGGCGACGACGTCGTGGTCATCGCGAAGGAGGCCACGCCGCGCGAGGCCGCGAACGCGGCGGAGCTGCGCGCCGCGGGCGTGGACGTGCGCCTGGGCGAGTTCGGCGACGAGGCGCTCGTGGCGGACGCGCTGGCCGGCGTGGACCTCGTGTACCACATCGCCGCCGCCATGCGCGAGGCGAACGTCCCCGACGCGCACTTCCACGAGGTCAACGTGGAGCAGACGAAGCGGCTCCTCGCGCGCAGCCGGGACGGCGGGGTGAAGCGCTTCGTGTACTGCAGCACGGGCGGGGTGGTGGGCACCGACCGCGGCGTCACCACGGACGAGGACACGGACTTCCGCCCCAAGGACATCTACCAGCTCACCAAGGGCATCGCGGAGAAGGCCGTGCTGGAGTTCGGGCGCATGCACGGCTACCCCGTGGCCGCCATCCGGCCGCCGGGCGTGTACGGCGCGCGGGACGGCCGGCTGGTGAAGCTCTTCCGGATGGTGCGCAAGGGCCGGTTCCTCCTGATCGGCGACGGGAGGGGCAAGCACCACAACGTGTACATCGACGACCTCCTGGACGCGTTCGAGCTGGCCGCCGCGAAGCCGGAGGCCGTGGGCCGCGTGTTCAACGCGTCCGGCCCGGAGTCCGTGCCGCTGACCGACTTCGTGCGGCAGATCGCGAAGGCGATCGGCGCCGAGGTGCGCTTCGTGCGGATCCCGTACGCGCCGCTCGCCGCGGCGGCGGTGGCGTGCGAGACCGTGTGCCGCCCGTTCGGGATCCAGCCGCCGCTGTACCCGCGCCGCCTGGACTTCTACCGGCACGACGAGGACTTCTCGAACCGGCGCGCCCGCGAGGTGCTGGGCTGGACCCCGAAGCACTCGCTCGCCGAGGGGCTGGCGAAGACCGCGGCGGGCTACCGGGCGCAAGGCCTCCTGGCGTGAGGACGCCGGCGTGAGGATCCTGGCGTTCAACTACGAGTACCCGCCGCTGGGCGGGGGCGGCGGCGTGGTCTTCGCGGCGATGTACGACGAGCTGGCGAAGCGCCACGACGTGACCATCGTCACCTCGGGCCACGCGGACCTGCCGCCCCACGAGGTCCGCGACGGCCAGGAGATCTTCCGGGTGCCGGTGCTGGGCCGCACCGCGCTGTCCACGGCGTCCCTCGTGTCCATGCTCTCGTACGTCCCGGAGAGCTGGAAGCGCGGCCGTGCGCTGCTCTCCGCCGGCGACTTCGACATCCTGAACACGCACTTCGTGGTACCCACGGGACCGGCGCCGCAGCGGCTCGCCGAGCGCTTCCGGGTGCCGAACGTGCTGTCCATCCACGGCGGCGACATCTACGACCCGTCCAAGCGGATGTCCCCGCACCGGCTGCCCCTGGTGCGGGGCGTCGTGCGCAACCTGCTGCGGCGCGCCGACTGCGTGGTCGCGCAATCCAACGACACGCGCGAGAACGCGCGCTCGCTCTATGGCGTGGACCGCGAGATCGAGGTCGTGCCGCTGGGGATCCGGCTGCCGCAGGTGCCGCCGCGGGACCGCGCGGCGCTCGGCCTTCCCGAGGACCGCTTCGTGATGATCACGGTGGGCCGCGTGGTGGCCCGCAAGGGGATCGACGGCGTGCTCGAGGTCCTGCGCCGCCTGGAGGACCCGAACGATCTCCTGGCGGTCGTGGGCGACGGGCCGCTGCGTCCGGAGCTGGAGCGGCAGGCGCAGGCGCTGGGGATCGCGCAGCGCGTCCGCTTCCTGGGACGCCTGTCCGAGGAGGACAAGTGGCGCTGGCTGGCGGCGGCGGACCTGTTCGTCTCCACCGCGCTGCACGAGGGCTTCGGCCTGGTGTTCCTGGAGGGGATGCGCGCCGGCCTCCCCATCGCCTGCTTCGACAAGGGCGGCCAGACGGACTTCCTCACCGAGGACCGGACGGGCGCGGTGGTCCCGGTGGGCGACCTGGCGAAGTTCGCCGACGCCGTGCGCCGCATCAAGGCGGACGCCGCCGCCCGCCGCCGCTACGGGGATTTCAACCGGCAGCACGCGAACGAGTACTCCATCGAGCGCTGCGCGGAGAAGTACGAGGTCGTGTTCGACGCGGTGCTGTCCCGCGCGGGGCGGCGGGAGGCGTCGTTGCAATCGTCCCCGTTGCGGGGATAGACTGGAAGACGCGCTCCGGCCCCCTGACTGGAGGCGCCCCGTGATCCCCGCCAGGCCGCCCGCGTTTGCGGGGTCACCGCCCGCGCACGCTACCAGCGGTGGAAGCCCTCCCCCGTCTTCTTCCCGAGCTTCCCCTCGGCCACCAGCCGCTCCAGCACCGCGGGCGGCCGGTACTGGTCCCCGCCGAGCTCCGCGTGCAGGTGCTTCGCGATGTCCAGCCGCACGTCCAGCCCCACGAGGTCCGTGAGCTTCAGCGGACCCATCGGGTGCCGGTAGCCCAGCTCCATCGCGCGGTCGATGTCCTCCGCCGACGCCACGCCCTGCTCCAGCATGCGCATGGCCTCCAGCCCGAGCACCACGCCCAGCCGGCTCGTGGCGAAGCCCGGCGTGTCCGAAACCACGATCATGTCCCGCCCCAGGCGCTCGCCGAGCGCCCGCGTGCGCGCGAGCGTCTCCTCCGACGTGGCGCGCCCCCGCACGATCTCCAGCAGCGTGAGCACCCACGGCGGGTTGAAGAAGTGCATCCCGATCACGCGCTCCGGCCGCGCCACGCCCTCGGCGATGCGCGTCACGCTCAGGGACGACGTGTTCGTGGCGAGGATCGCGTCCGCCGGCGCGTTCGCGGAGAGCGTGTCGAAGATGGCGCGCTTCAGCTCCATGCGCTCCGGCGCCGCTTCCACCACGACGTCCGCGCCCGCCGCCGCCCGCGCGAGGTCCGTGCCCGTGGACAGCCGTGAGAGCGCCGCGTCCCGCGCCGCCGCCTCCACCTTCCCGCGCTCCACGCCCTTGGCCAGGTTGTCGCGGATGCGCGCGAGGCCGCGCTGCACCAGCGTCTCCTCCACGTCCACCAGAACGGTCTCGAACCCGGACTGCGCCGCCACCTGCGCGATCCCGTGCCCCATGGTCCCGGCGCCCAGGACCACCATCCGCGTCGTCTCCGTCACCGATTCCCCCCTCGCGCACCGGCGCGCCCCTTGGGATAATGGGGCATCGTAACGGAACGAATCCGGGATGTCCCGCATGCGCCATCCGCCGTACCGCATCGCCACGAAGCGCCTCGTGATCCGGTGCTGGAACCCGGAGGACGCGCCGCTGCTGTCCGAGGCGCTGGCGGAGAGCCGGGATCGGCTTCTCCCGTGGCTGCCCTGGGCGGCGGACGAGCCGCGCCCCCTGGACGATCGCGTGGAGCTTCTCCGCTCCTTCCGCGGCCGCTTCGACCTCGGCGAGGACTTCACGTACGGCATCCTCGACCCGAAGGAGCGTTCCGTGCTCGGCGGCACGGGGTTGCACCCGCGCGCCGGGGCGGACGCGCTCGAGATCGGTTATTGGATCCGCACGTCCCGCGCGGGGCGCGGTCTCGCCACCGAGGCGGCCGCCGCGCTGACGAAGGTCTGCTTCGAGCTGCTCGGGCTGGACCGGGTGGAGATCCGGGCCGAGCCGGACAACGAAGCCAGCCTCGCCATCCCCGCGAAGCTCGGGTTCACGCGCGAGGGGCTCCTGCGGCGCCGCCTCGCCGGCGCGGACGGGACGAAGCGCGACGTGGTGGTGTGCAGCCTGTTCGCCGCGGACTATCCGGGATCGCCGGCGGAAGCCACGAAGCTCCGCGTCTGGGACGCCGCGGGACGCGAGATGGAGCGGCCCGCGCGACGGCGCGCGGGGGCGCCGGCGCGCCCGTCCGGAAGGGGCCGGACCCGCACCCGGACCTAGTCGGCGTCGTCCCCGCCCGGCGCCGCGCCGACGGCGCCGTCCGATGGCGGCGGGAGGGTGGCATTCCACGCCTCCCAGAGTTCCTTCAATCCGGCAAGGACCTCCGGGTGCTCCTTCGAGAGATCCCGATCCTCCCCCGGATCGTCCGGGAGCCGGTGCAGTCGCACGTTGTCGTCGTCCCCCGCGACGCCGTGGCGCCAGCTCGGCAGCACCGCCTTCCACGGGCCCCGGCGCACCGCCCACGCGTGCGTGGCGGCGAGTTGCGGCCCGCCGAAGAACCGCCAGTACAACGGATCCTCGCCGGGATCGTCCACGGCGCCCGTCCACCGCGCGAGCCGGCTCGGACCGTCCAGCACGCCCGCCTCGGGCGCGGCGCCGCAGGCGGCCAGCACCGTCGCCGGGATGTCGAGGCTGAGCACCGGGCGCCGCTCCAGCCCCGGCCCGGGGATGCGCCCTTCCCACGCCACCAGGAACGGGACCCGGATCCCGCCCTCCCAGACGGTGTGCTTGCCGCCGCGGAGCGGCTCGTTCCGCCCGCCGTGGCGGGCCTCGGCGCCGTTGTCCGACAGGAAGATCACGAAGGTGTCCTGCGCGACCCCGGCCTCCTCGAGGGTCGCGCGGATCACGCCGACCGCGTCGTCCAGGGACGCCACGATCGCCGCGTACTTCCGCCGCGACTCGTCCGCGACGGCGGCGAAGCGCGCGTGCTGCCGCGCCTCGGCGTGCAGCGGCGTGTGCGGCGCGTTGAAGCTGGCGAACAGGAAGAACGGCCGGCCCGCATGCCGGAGGATGAAGTCCCGGCACTCCCGGGCGAACGCGGTCGTGAGGTACTCCGACTCGAGCACCGGTTCGCGCCCGCGCCGCAGCGGGTCCTTCTCGTTCTCCTTGAACCGGTCGTTGCGCACGTACCGGTGCGCGAAGTCCAGGAAACCGAAGAACTCGTCGAAGCCGCGCGCGAGGGGATCGTGCGCCTCGTCCTCGCCGAGGTTCCACTTCCCGACGAGGCCGGTGGCGTACCCGGCGGCGCGCAGTCGCTCGGCGAGCGTGGGCTGGTCCGCCGGCAACGTCGCGGGGGATGCGGAGAAGTTGTGCTCGATCCCGAAGCGCTGCGCGTACCGGCCGGTCATCAGCGCGGCCCTCGACGGGAAGCACTGCGGCGCCGCCACGTAGGCGTCGGTGCACTGCAGGCCGGCCCGCGCGAGGGCGTCCAGGTTCGGCGTCCGCAGCTCCCCGGATCCCTGCACCCCCAGATCCGCGTAGCCCAGATCGTCCACCAGGATGAGCACGATGTTCGGCCGCGATGCGGGCGGGCCCGCCGGTGTTCCCCCCGCCGGATCGTCCGCCGGCCGCGGGCCGGCGCAGCCGGCAAGGAGCGCCGCGGCGCAGGCCGCGAGCGCCCGGTGCGGATGCGTCGTCATGAGCGCCCTCCCCGGGCGATCCTGGCAGCCCCGTGCGACGCTGTCCAGGGCAGGCCTCCTTCGCCGCGCCGCGGCGTCGATGCCGGCGGCGTCCGCGGCCGGCGTCCGCGGCGGCCCTCCGCCCCAGCCTTGACTGCCCCGCCGAACCCCGTCTACAGTCCCGTGTTTTCCACCTTCGGCGCGTTCCCGGACTCCCGTCCGGTCGCCGCCTCCCGCCTCGCCCGGCGGGGACGTCCGCGCCCCGCGCGTTCCGGCCGGGCGAGCCCGAAACCCAGATCGAGGAGACGACCGGCATGACCCAGGTCGCGAGCGCGAGCACCGTGAAGATGTACGTGAACGGCGCCTGGACCGACGCGAAGAGCGGCCGGACCATGGACGTCCTCAGCCCCTTCGACGGCCGCGTGGTGGACACCGTCCCGCGCGCCGACCGCGAGGACACGCAGGCCGCGATCCGGGCGGCGGAGAACGCGCTCCCCGCGTGGTCGGACACGTCCCCGGACGAGCGGGCCGCCCTCCTCTTCGCGGGCATCGAGAAGGTGAAGGCCGCCGCGGGCGAGCTGGCGAAGACCCTCTCGGCGGAGCAGGGCAAGCCGGTCTTCGAGGCCGCCGGCGAGATCCACCATTTCCTGCACGGCATGACCTTCTACGCCGGCCTCTCCAGCAAGATCCGCGGCGCGCAGGTCCCCCTGCCCCCGGACATGGGCAAGCACAGCTACGGCCTCGTGCTGAAGCGCCCGGTCGGCGTCTGCGCCGCGATCGTGCCGTGGAACTTCCCGATCACCCTGATGGGAACGAAGATCGGCCCGGCCCTGATCGCCGGGAACACGGTCGTGGTGAAGCCCGCCTCCACCACGCCGTTGACCACGGTGAAGATCATCGCGCTGTTCAACGAGGCCGGGTTGCCGCCGGGCGTGCTGAACTGCGTGACCGGCCCCGGCCGCGAGGTCGGCGAGGAGCTGCTGGCGAACCCCGCGGTGCGGCGCATCGCCTTCACCGGCGAGTCCGGCACGGGCCGCCGCGTGATGGAGATCGCCGGCCCGCAGTTCAAGCGCATCACGCTGGAGCTGGGCGGCTCGGATCCCATGATCGTGATGCCGGACGCGGACCTGAAGAAGGCCGTCTCCGGCGCGCTCATCGGCCGCTTCTGGAACTGCGGGCAGGCGTGCCTCGCGGTGAAGCGCCTGTACCTGCACGAGGCCGTGCACGACCAGTTCCTGGACGCACTGCTGCAGAAGGTCGCCGCGTACGAGTGCGGCGACCCCGCGGCCAAGGCCGAGAAGCCGAAGGTGCGCATGGGCCCCCTGCACACGGCGGCGCAGCGCGAGGAGATCGAGGCGCAGATCGCGGACGCGACAGGCCGCGGCGCGAAGCTCCTCATCGGCGGCAAGCGCCCCACCGATCCCGCGCTCGCGAAGGGCCACTTCCTGGAGCCGGCCGTCCTCACGAACGTCCCGCACGACTCCAAGCTCGTGCAGGACGAGGTCTTCGGTCCCGCGCTGCCGGTGTTCAAGGTGAAGGACCTGAACGAGGCCATCGCGCTGGCGAACCACAACCAGTACGGCCTGGGCTCCTCCATCTGGACGCAGAATCTGAGCTGGGCGAACCAGGCCATCCGCGAGATCCAGGCGGGCGTGACCTGGGTGAACCAGATCCACTACGGGTACGACGAGCTGCCGTTCGGCGGCGTGAAGGCGTCGGGCATCGGCCACGAGCACGGGCCGGAGGCCGTGGACTACTACCTGGAGAAGAAGGGCGCCGTCATCGGCGGCCTTTCGTAAGGAGCGGAACGTGTCCGAGCTGCGCGTGGTCCCCGGCGTCGACGGCGCCGTGGGCACCATCACCCTGAACCACCCGAAGGCGAACAGCTACGACCTGCAGTTCATGAAGGACCTGGACGCGGCCATCGTGGCGCACCTCGCGAACGACGCCGTGAAGGTCGTGGTGCTGCGCTCCGGCCTGGAGAAGTTCTTCTCCGCCGGCGCGGACATCAAGGCGTTCCAGGCGAACACGACCGCGGCGAACATGGACATGATCCGCTTCGCCCACAAGGCGCTCCGGCGCATGGGCACGTCCCCGAAGATCTTCGTGGCCGCCATCAACGGGTTCGCGCTCGGCGGCGGCCTCGAGATGGCGCTGGCCTGCGACCTCCGCTTCGCCGCGGAAGGGGACTACAAGATCGGGCTGCCGGAGGTCACGCTGGGACTGCTGCCGGGGAACGGCGGCACGCAGCGCCTCCCCCGCCTCGTCGGCCCCACGAAGGCCCTGGACCTCATGATCACCGGGCGCATCGTGGGCCCGGCGGAGGCGCTCGAGCTCGGCCTGGTGGACCGGCTGTACCCGGCCGCGGAGCTGCAGGCGAGGACCATGGAGTACGCGCAGCGCGTCGCGAAGGGCGCCACCGTGGCCATCGCCCGGATCAAGCAGGCGGTGATGGAGGGCATGGAGCTCCCGCTGGACGACGCCTTGTCCCTGGAGCGGGACCTGATGGCGCCCCTGTTCGACACCGCGGACGCGAAGGAGGGCATCGCCGCCTTCGCCGAGAAGCGCACCGCCACGTTCGCCGGCCGCTAGGAGGGGACCCGCCCATGGTCATGGTCAGCGAGGACCAGATGATCGAGCGGCTCCGCGGCGGCAAGCTCGTGGAGTCGGCGGACCAGATGTCGGAGAAGTACCGCGAGGGCATGAAGCGCATCCTCACGGTCTCCGCGGACACCGAGCTCGTGTCCGCGCCCGCGTACTACCTGGCGGCGAAGGACGCGCCCACGATCAACGCGTTCGTGTCCGCCATGGGCATCATCCAGGACGAGATGGGCCACGCGCACATCGCGTACCGGCTGATGGAGGACATGGGCGTGGACAAGGAGGAGCTCATCTACGAGCGGGGCGCGCGGGATTTCAAGTACCCGTACGCGTTCGACGTGCCGCTGCGCACGTGGGTGGAGCTGGTCGTGGCCAACGCCATGTACGACCGCGCCGGGTTCACGCTGCTGGGCGACGTGTTCCGGCACACCACGTTCGCGCCGTGGAAGCGCGCGCTGGTGAAGGTGGACAAGGAGGAGAACTTCCACCTCCGCCACGGCGAGACCTGGATGAAGAAGATCAACGCGTCCGCCGAGGGCCACGAGAAGCTGCAGCGCGCGGTGGACTGGATGCTGCCGCTCACCCTGGAGTGGTTCGGGCTGCCGGACTCGCTCAAGACCCAGAAGGTCCAGCTGGACTACGGGTTCAAGGGCAGCTCGAACGATCAGCTCCGGCAGATCTGGATGTCCACGGCCATCCCGTTCCTGGAGTCGCTCGGCCTCTCGGTGCCCGTGCACTGGGACGACGCCCGCAAGGAGTACGCGATCGACTTCCCCTTCCCCTGCCGCTTCGACGCGCGGGAGAAGCGCTGGCTCTTCGCCGAGGGCCAGATCGACTGGATGGACGACGGCTCCGGGAAGGACAGCGTGATGAAGCGCTGGCGCGAGCGCGGCCCCATGAACGACGAGTTCGTGGAGATCCTGCAGCGCGGGCACCGGCAGATCGCGGAGACCCTGGCGCGGGAGGCGAATTGAGCGCGAGCGCCGCCGTGGAGCGGTCCGGGCGCGTGGAGGAGCGGCTCCTCGACGCGCTGCACGACGTCCAGGACGCGGAACTGCCGCTGGACGTGGTGGACCTGGGCCTGATCTACGCGGTGCGGTACGCGGCGGACGAGCGGCGCGCGGAGGTGGACATGACGTTCACCGCCATGGGCTGCCCCGCGCTGGAGTTCATGCGGGACGACGTCCGCGAGCGCCTGCTCGCCGAGCCGGACGTGGACCGCGTGGACGTGAACATCGTGTGGGACCCGCCGTGGAACCGCTCCCGGTTGACGGAGCGGGGCGCGGCGGCGCTGCTCGGCTGGGGGATCGTATGAGCATCCGGACCGCGAACGAGGCGAAGCCGACGGGCGTCGTGTGGGACGTGTTCGCCCGCACGCGCGACGAGAAGGCGCTCCACCAGGTGGGCGACGTCATCGCGCCGAACGAGGGGCTGGCGCGCGCGTACGCCTACCAGATGTACCAGGAGAGCCCGTGGGTGGAGATGTGCATCGCTCCGCGCGCGGAGATCAAGCCGGTCATCGACCGGGCCTGAGGAGCTCAGCATGGCAGCGCAGGAGACGTGGTTCGTGTTCGGGCGCCGGAGCTACGACGAGGCGCTCACGCAGGTAGGCACCGTCCGTCCCGAGCCGGGCAAGCCGGTGGAGGACGCCGCGCGGACGCAGTACGGGAGCGACTGGCTGGAGCTGGTGGCCATCCCCGAGGCGCGCATCAGCTGGGCCATCCGGGAGGACTGACGTGTCGGAGTTCCTGAAGGACCGGGAGGCGGACCTCGAGACCGGCCCCGCGGCCGTGGAAGCGGGCGACGTGGCTTCGTTCTCGCCCGCGGGGCGCAACGCCATCCTCGGCCTCCTGATCACGCTCGGGGACAACAAGTACAAGCTCGGGCGGCGGTACTCGGAGTGGGCCACCTCCGGGCCCACACTGGAGGCGTCCGTGGCGGCGGCGTCCATGACGTCGGACGAGATGGGCCACGCGCGCAGCCTGTATCCCCTGCTGCGCAAGTTCCCCGACGCGCCCGTGGAGCTCCGCAAGGAGGAGGACCGGTCCGTCTTCCACAACGTGGGCTTCCTGGAGAAGCCGTTCGCGCAGTGGGCGGAGCTCATCGCCGCGGCGGCGCTGTTCGACCGCGCGCTGTCCACCGTGGTGCGCGCCCTGGAGCAGTCCGCCTACGGTCCGTTCCGGCATCGCGCGCGGAAGATCCTGCAGGAGGAGCGCTACCACCAGCTGTACGCGGACGGGTGGCTGGCCACGCTCGCCTCCGAGGCGGGCACGCGCGCCGCGCTGAAGGCCGCGATGAACCGCATCTGGACGGAGACGTTGATGTGGTTCGGCCCGGACGACGACGCCGTGTTCGGCGCTGCCGCGAGGGAGCGCATCCTGGACGCGTCCGGGCCGGAGCTGCGCAGCCGCTTCGTGGAGGAGGTCTTCCGCACCGTGGAGCCGCTCTCCGGGATCGGCTTCCCGGACGAGGCGCCGCTGCCCTGGAGCCGCTGGGACGCCGCCAGCCGGCGACTGGCGGGTTGAGGATGCACGGCGAGCGCCGCCAGCGGTTGGCCGAGGGCGCCCCGCCCGTGCCGTGCCCCTACTGCGGGTCGGCGCACACCGAGCGCGCCGCCACCTTCGGCCCCTTCCACATGTCCGAGTCGTACTTCTGCCGGGACTGCGGCAGCCCGTTCTCGCGCATCAAGTGGGAGGATCCCTCCCGGTCGCCGCGATGAGCCGTCCGCCGCTGAGGGTGGAGGCGGACGGCGGCGTCGCCGTGCTCACGCTGGACCGTCCGGAGTCCCGCAACGCCCTGGACGACGCGCTGCGCGAGGCCCTGCCCCCCGCCGTGGAGCGGCTGGCGGACGACCCCGCGGTGCGCGTGGTCGTGATCACGGGCGCGGGCGCCGCGTTCTCCTCCGGCGGCGCGGTGGAGCACTTCGAGCGGGACTGGAACACGGCGGAGTTCCGGCGCGGCAGCCGGAAGCTGTCGCGGGTGTTCGACGAGATCGAGGCCATGGAGAAGCCGGTGATCGCCGCGATGAACGGCGTGGCCACCGGCGCCGGGCTGCAGCTCGCGCTCGCGTGCGACCTGCGCATCGCCGCGGCCTCCGCCCGCATCGGATACCGCGAGCACCAGCTCGGGCTCATCCCCGCGCACGGCGGCGCCACGCGGCTGGTGAAGCTCGTGGGGCTGGCCCGGGCGAAGGAGATCTACTTCAAGGGCGAGCTCCTGGACGCGGCGGAGGCGCTGCGGCTCGGCCTCGTGGGCCGCGTGGTCCCCGACGACGTGCTCCTGGCCGAGGCCACGGGCGAGGCCCGCCGCCTCGCCGCGCGCGCGGGCGCCGCGCTGGGGCTGGCGAAGCGGCTGCTGAACGCCGCAGCCGACGTGGATACTGCGTCGGGGCTCACGCTCGAGACGTTCGCGCAGAGCGTGGCGCTGAAGACCGCGGACCACCGCGAAGGCGTTCGCGCCTTCCGCGAGAAGCGCCCGCCGATCTTCCGGGGGGAGTGAGCGTGCCGATGATCGTGACCGTGCGCGGCTGGACGCCGCAGGTCCACCCCACCGCGTGGATCGCGCCGAACGCCGTCCTGATCGGCAACGTGGTGGTCGAGGAGCGCGCGAACGTGTGGTTCGGCGCGGTGCTGCGCGGGGACCAGAACCTCATCCGGGTGGGCGCGCGCACGAGCGTGCAGGACAACGCGGTGCTCCACTGCAACGAGGAGAACGCCACGATCCTGGGCGCGGATGCCACCATCGGGCACGGCGCGGCGCTGGAGGGCTGCGTGATCGGGGATCGCGCGATGATCGGGATGAACTCCACGGTGCTGGACTCCGCGCGCGTGGGCGAAGGCGCGCTGCTCGCCGCGGGCGCCGTGGTCAAGGAGCGCGACGAGATCCCGGCGTGGACGCTGGCCGCCGGGGTGCCCGCCGTGGCCCGCCGCCGGCTGGAGGGCGCCGCGCTCGAAGCCGTGCGCTCCGCCGCCGGCCACTACCAGAAGCTGATGGACCTGTACGCGCACCTCGGGCGCGAGCTGCCCGCGGAGGGGAGACGATGACCTCGACCACCGGCACCGGCGCGCGCACCGCGCGGAACTTCATCGGCGGGCGCTCCGTGGATCCCGCGGCGGGCGGCCGCGCGCGGGAGATCCGCGATCCGGCCACCGGCGCGGTCGTGGCCACGGTCACGGACGGGACGGCGGCGGACGTGGATCTCGCGGTGCAGGGCGCCGCGGAGGCGTTCCCGGGCTGGTGGCGCACGCCGGCATCGGAGCGCGGGAGGATCCTGTACGCGTGCGTGGAGACGCTCCGCGCGCACGTCGACGAGCTGGCCCCCCTCCTCACCGCGGAGCAGGGCAAGCCGCTGGCGGAGTCCCGGATGGAGGTCCACCGCTTCGCGCACACGCTGGAGCACTACGCCGGCCTCGCGAAGAACCTGCGCGGCGGCTACGTGCCGGACCTGGACACGGACCCGCACCGGCACGGGCTCATCCTCAAGCGTCCGCTCGGCGTGTGCGGCGCCATCATCCCGTGGAACTTCCCGCTGTCGCTGCTCGGCAACAAGCTCGCGCCGGCGCTCGTCACCGGGAACACGATGGTGGTGAAGCCGGCCGAGACGACCCCGCTCGCCTCCACCCGCGCCATCGAGCTGCTGCACGAGGCGGGCGTGCCGGCGAACGTCGTGAACACGGTGCTCGGCACCGGCCCGGAGGTCGGCGAGGCGCTCACGCGCCACCCGGGCGTGGCGAAGATCGGCTTCACCGGCGCCACCGCCACCGGCCGCGCCGTGATGGCGAACGCCGCGGCCACGCTCAAGCGCGTGACCCTGGAGCTGGGCGGCTCGGATCCCATGATCCTGTGCGCGGACGCGGACGTGGACGCCGCCGTCAGTGCGGCCTCCGTCGGCCGCTTCTTCAACTGCGGCCAGGCCTGCCTCGCCATCAAGCGGATCTTCGTGGCCGAGGAGATCGCGGACGAGGTCGCCGGGAAGCTCGCGGCGAAGGTGGCGAAGCTGACGGTCGGCCCCGGCACCGCGAAGGGAACCCGGCTCGGGCCGCTCCACTCGGCGCGCGGCCGCGACCTCGTGGAAGCGCAGCTCGCGGACGCCCTGGACCGCGGCGCGACGGTGCTCGCGGGCGGCGGCCGGCCCGAGGGCGCCGGGTTCGCGAACGGCCACTTCCTCCGTCCCACCCTGCTCGCGGACGTGGACCCCGCGTCCCGGGTGGCCACCGAGGAGGTGTTCGGTCCGGTGCTGCCCCTGTTCCGCGTGCGGACGCTGGACGAGGCCATCGAGCGCGCGAACGCCTCCCCGTACGGACTCGGCTCCTCCATCTGGACCCGGGATCTGGACGCCGCCACGCGCGCGGCGGAGCGCCTGGAGGCCGGCTACACGTGGATCAACTCGGTCACGAAGATCTACGACGAGCTCCCCTTCGGCGGGTTCAAACAGTCCGGCCTGGGCCAGGAGCACGGCTCCGAAGCCCTGGAGGCCTACCTGTTCGCCAAGTCCGTGGTCGTGGCCGCGGGCTGATTCCGACCTCGCAACGCGTTGTCCCACAACACGTTGCATCGCTCTCTTGACCTCCGCGGCAGGTCGGGTAGATTCCTCGGCCGTTCGGGGAGCGTCGGTTTCGGCCATCCCTGGACGGTCTTGCGCAGCAAGAGCCACGGAAAGAGAAGGAAATCCACGCTTTACAAGAGCGCGGCCTTTCCCGATCCTCTTGCCTGCGGTCCCGAAAGGGTGCCGCACCTCGGCAGACCGAGCCTCGCGGAGGCGCCTTTCCGCGCGGGGGTGTCTTCCACCCGGGGAGTCATGGGCCGGGGGTGGTTGTGAATCGCCGGGCTGAATGGCCAGGCGGAGGAAGGCTGCCGGCGAGGGCCGGGAGCCGTGAGTCCCTGAACGGAGGGTTTCTCCCGATGAAGAAGTCTCTCTTCGTCGCCGCGGCCGCGCTCGTGTTCGCGGCGTCGGCGGTTCCCGCCCATGCGGGTCACGGCGGTGGCATGGGTCTGGGTCTGCTGCACTCGGACTTCCCGGCCGGCGTGTTCTTCGGCCTGAACGACCAGACCACGGTCCACTTCGGCCTGGGCTTCGACAAGTTCGACTCGGAGGAGGGCTCCGGGGACATCTCCTCGCAGTTCGGGATCCTGGGCGCCCTCGAGTACGACGTGTGGTCCGGCGAGAACTGGGGCTTCGGGCTCTTCCCCAGCATCTCGTTCGCGACCGCGTCGTTCGAGGACTTCGGTACGACGAGCGTGGACAGCGCCACGGACATCAACTTCGGCCTGAACCTCGGCGGTCACTTCGACCCGGTCAGCAACGTCGCCGTGTACTTCAACCACGGGCTGAACATCAACATCTTCGACCCGGGCGTGGGCGATTCGTCGACGAACATCGGCCTCGATGGCTGGAACCTGGGCGAGTTCGGCGTCGCCTTCTGGTTCAAGTAGGACAGCGCCTCACGGCGTTTGCCGGGCCCCGGTCCTTCGCGGACCGGGGCCCGTTCGTTTGTCCGGCTCCCGGCGCCCTCCCCGCGGCCCCCCGGAATCTGGTACCATCGCCCATTCCCCTGACCAGGAATCCCATCGCCCACGGAGGCATCCATGCCTACCCGAGCTCTCCGCATCGTCCTCCTGGCCGGCCTGGTCGCGCTCCCCCTGCGCGCCGAAGCCCAGATCGCCACGATCCGCGTGGCCTCGGGACTGGCCTACCCCGTCTTCGCCACCGCCCCGGCGGGAGACACCGAACGGCTGTTCATCCTGGAGCAGCGCGGGATCATCAAGATCCTGAAGAGCGGGACCGTGCTGCCCACGCCCTTCCTGGACATCGACGCCCTCATCACGAACCCGACGATCAGCGACGAGCGCGGCCTCCTCGGGCTGGCGTTCGCGCCGGACTTCGACACGAGCGGACACTTCTACGTCTACTACACGGATCTCTCCGGCGACTCCAACATCGTGCGCTACACCGTCTCGGCGAACCCCGATTCCGCCGATCCCGCGAGCGCGCACCGGATCCTGTTCCTGGACCAGCCGTACGGGAACCACAACGGCGGCACGATCGCCTTCGGACCGGACGGGTACCTGTACATGGGCTTCGGCGACGGCGGCAGCTCGAACGACCCGCACGGCAACGGCCAATCCGGCTCCACGATCCTCGGGAAGTTCATCCGCATCGACCCCACGGCGGACGACTTCCCGGGCGACCCGAACCAGAACTACGCCGTCCCGCCCTCGAACCCGTTCGTGGGCGACCCCTCGTACCGGGACGAGACGTGGTCCATCGGGCTGAGGAACCCCTACCGCTGGAGCTTCGACCGGCTCACCGGCGACATGTGGATCGCGGACGTCGGCCAGGGTTGCTGGGAGGAAGTGGATTTCGAGCCTGCGGGCGGCCCCGGCGGCGTGAACTACGGCTGGCGCGCGCTGGAGGGGAACCACTGCTTCGTCGTCGGCAACTGCAACGCCACGGGCTGCGACTCCAGCGGCTACACGCTCCCGGTCCACGAGTACAGCCACACCCAGGACGGCTTCTCGTGTTCGATCTCCGGCGGCTACGTGTACCGCGGCAGCGCCATCCCCGCGCTCGCGGGCACGTACTTCTACGCGGACTACTGCAGCGCGCACATCTACTCGTTCCGCTACGACGGGTCGGTCACCGAGCTCACGAAGCGCACGACCGAGCTGGCGCCGGGCGGCGGCCTGTCCATCGCCTCCCCGGTCGCGTTCGGCCAGGACGGCGTGGGCGAGCTGTACATCGTGGATCGCGCCGCCACCTCGGGCGAGGTGTACAAGATCATCCCGGACCCGGACTTCGTCGGCGTGAACCCCGACCCGGCGAGCCCGGCGGGCTTCGCGCTCACCCGTCCCGCGCCGAATCCGGCGGGGTCGTTCACGCGCTTCGACCTGGCGGTCCCGCGCGCGGGCGTCGTGCGCGTGACCGTCCACGACGCGGCGGGGCGCCTCGTGCGATCCCTGTGGGACGGCGAGACGCCCGCGGGCGTGCGCACGTTCACCTGGGACGGCCGCGACGTGGCGGACCGGCCGGCGGCGTCGGGCGTGTACTTCGTGCGCGCCGAGGGGCCGGACGGCCGGTCCACGCAACGGATCGCGCTGCGCCGGTAGCGACCCGCGCATCCTCGTATCTGGGGAGCCCCGTTCCCGTCGGTCTCGGGGACGGGGCTTCGCGCGCCCCGTCGTCCGCTCCCGCGCGCCTCCGGAGACTCCCGTGGTCCCGCCCCGCGCCGCCCGGCCGGCGGCCGCCGTCGCCGCCCTGCTCGTCCTGGCCGCCGCGCCGTCCGGGGCCACGCCGCGCTACGCGCTGCGCGTCGGGCAGAGCTGCGTGCTGTGCCACCAGAATCCCTCCGGCGCCGGCGAGCGCAGCGCCTACGCCACCGCCTACCTCGTGCCGGAGCGCCTCGCCATGGCCCGCGAGGGCGCGCCCGCCCCGCCCGATCCGCAGATCCACGAGGCGCTCCTGCTGGGCGCCGATCTCCGCACGTTCTGGCTCGACCGCGAGGGCGCGGACACGCGCAACAACTTCGTGCAGATGCAGGGCGCCGTGTACCTCACCCTGCAGCCCGACCCCCGCGTCCTCGCGTACGTGCACCAGGAGTTCGGCCAGGCGCCCGCGCACGCGCCCGAGGTGTTCGCGCTCGGCTGGCTCGTCCCGGGCGCCGTCTGGGCGAAGGCCGGCCGCTTCGTCCCGGCCTTCGGCTGGCGGCCGGCCGACCACCGGACGTTCACGCGCACGGACTTCGTGTTCCTCCCGGAGAACCCGCCGCAGTCCGACACGGGCCTCGAGCTCGGCGCGCGGCGCGGCCCGTTCGAGCTGCAGCTCGCGGTGACGAACGGGGAGTTCGGGTCCGCCTTCGAGCGGAACGACGAGCTCGCGTTCGTGGCGCGCGGGGCGATGCTGCGCGCCCTCGGCCCGGGGACCGTCGCCGCGGGCGCGTCCTACGCGCAGCATCGCGGCGTGGACCTCCACCGCTGGGCCGGCGGGCCGTTCGCCGGCGCGTCGTGGGGGCGGTTCACGTGGTGGGGCGAGGCGGACTGGCTGCACTCCGCGCGCCCGGATCCGGCCGGTGGGCCGGCGCTCGCCGTGCGGACCGGGTTCACCACGTCGCACGAGCTGGCGGTGCAGGTGGTGCGCGGGGTGGACGTGATCGGCACGTGGGACTTCCACGACCCCGACGTCCGCGTGGCCTCCGGCGCGGCGCGGCGGCTCGGCCTGGGCATCGAGGCGATGCCGTACCCGTTCCTGCAGCTCCGCGTGAAGGTCAACCGGTTCGACCGCCGCGACGGTCCCGACGCTCCGCCCGGCGCGGAGGACGTGCGCCAGTCGGAAGCGGAGATCCACTTCTTCTACTGAGCGGCGATGCCGCGGGAGGTCCCGCCATGCTCCTGGTCCGATGGCTGGCGCTCGTGGTCGCGGCCGGACCCCCGTCCGGCGCCGCGGCCGGCACGTACGTGATCGCCGCGGGCGAGGACGCGTCGCGCGTCACGTTCACGTCCAAGGCCCCGATGGAGACGTTCCAGGGGCGCACCCACGACATCTCGGGCACCGTCGTGCTCGCCCCCGGCGACGGCGCGGACACGGTCCGCGTGGCCGCCGTGGTGGCGATGGCCACGCTGGAGACGGGCATCGGGCTGCGTGACCGGCACATGCGCGAGAACCACCTGGAGACCGACCGCTTCCCGGAGGGGCGTTTCGAGGGCGAGGGCGTGGCCGCGGCCGCGCCGGACGGGACACCGCGTCCCGTGACGCTGCGCGGGACGTTGACCCTGCACGGCGTGGCCCGCGCGGTGGAGCTGCCTGCCGCGCTGACCGCCGAGGGTGCCGGGCTCCGGCTCGAGGCGTCCTTCCCGGTCGCGCTCGCGGATCACGGGATCCCGCGCCCGGGCTTCCTGGCGATGAAGCTCGGCGAGGTCCAGCGCGTGGAGGTGTCGGTGCGCGCGGCGCCCGACCCCGCGGCGCCGTGACGCGCGCTACGGCTCGCGCCACTCGCGGGGCAGCGCCTCGGGCGGCAGGAGCAGCTGCGGCGCTCCCGGCTCGCGCGTGAGCGCTCGGAAGTAGCGCAGGGCCGCATCCTCCCCGGCGGAGTCCCCCAGGACCTCCGGGATGCCCCCCGGCAGGTCCGGCAGCCGGAAGCGCCGGCGCGGCGGGTACTCCTCGATCCGCATCTCGTCGAGGGCTCCCAGCCCCGCGCGGGCCCGCGCGTCGTCGAGCGCATCGGCGAGGCCGCCGAGATCGTCGCACAGCCCGTTCGCCACGGCGTCCACGCCGCTCCAGACCCGCCCCTGCGCCACGTCGCGCACGTGCTCCTCGGGGATCTCGCGCAGGGCCGCCACCTTCGCCACGAACCGGTCGTACAGGGACGTGAGCGTGCGGTCCACCAGCGCGCGCTCGTCCGCGTCCAGGCCGCGCAGGGGCAGGCGGGCGCCGAGCAGCGGGATGCGGAGGCCCCCGAACAGGTCCGCGTGCGATCCGCGCGTCACGCCGTCCGCGGACAGGCCCGTCTTCCCGCCGAAGCCGGCGTCCCACGCCCACCCGGACACCACGCCGACGGATCCCGTGATCGTGAGCGGCGTGGTGAGCACGCGGTCCGCGTCCAGGCTGATCCAGTACCCGCCCGACGCGGCCACGTCCCCCTGCGTGACGACCACCGGGATCCCCTCGTCGCGCACGGCCGCGAGGCCGTCCGCCACGAGATCGGCCGCGAGCGGATCGCCGCCCGGCGAGTCCACGCGAAGCACCACCGCGGCCAGGTCGTCACGCTTCGCGAGCCTCCGCAGGTGCTCGCCCGTGGCGCGGCCCCGGATGCCGCTGTCGATGGCGCACTCGCCCTCGGCGTACACGAGCGCGACGAGCGGCGGGCGGCCCCACCGCTCCTCGGGGAACGCGCGGCGCGCCGGACCGCCCGCGATCGAGAGACCCTCCTCCCGGGCCCAGTCCGTGACGTCGTCCCAGCGCTCCACGGCGTCCACGAGCCCCAGCTCCAGCGCACGCTCCGGCAGCAGGAGGACCTCCCGCTCCACGAGCGAGTCCACCTGCGCGCCGGACATGCCGCGCGCCTCCGCGATGCCGTCGCGCAGCGCCGCGTACAGGTCGTCGGCCAGCGCGCCGAGCTGCTCGCGATCCGCGTCCGAGAGATCCCGGCGCGCGTAGGTCTCCATCATCGTCTTGTAGCGCAGCAGGCGCAGCTCCTCGAACCCGATCCCCGCCTTGTCCAGGAGGCCCTTGAGGTACGTGCGCTGCATCGCCACGCCGGGCAGCGTGAGGCTGCCGAGGGGATCCAGGCTCACCCGCTCCGCCCCCGCGGCCGCGAGGTAGCCGGTCATGCGCAGCCGGTCCCCGTGGACGACGACGCGCTTGCCGGCGTCGGAGAGCGCGGCGATCTCCCGGCGCAGCTCCCATGCGAAGGACGGCCGCAGCGACGTCCCCGCGAGGTTCAAGGCCACGCCCGCCGTGCGGGGGTCGTCGCGGGCGTCGCGCAGCGCGCGGACCACGTCCAGCCACGCGGCGCGGTCGTCGTCGAACCACAGGTCCTTGCGGTAGCCCATCCGTCGGTCCTCGAGGTCGATCCGGCGCAGCCGCGTCGCCTCGCCGTGCGGAAGCGGCAGGCCCGGATGCGGCGGGCCCATGCGCACGAGGTACGACGTGCGGCGCACGTCGCCGTCCCCGTCCACGCGCGGCGTGACGTGCAGGCCCAGCCGGTCCAGCGTCAGCCCCGCGCCGAGCAGCCACTCGCGCTCCCCGGCCGCGTCCTCGCGCAGCCGCGCGCCGAGGTGCAGCCCCGCGACCGGGCGCACCTCGACGCCGGCGGACCAGTCCGGATCGTCCCAGCGGGAGGCGCGATCCCACGCGGCGTCGGCGCACAGCGTGAGCCGCGACGTCCCGAAGGGGCGCAGCCCGAGATCCAGGGACCCCTCCCGGGCGGAGGTGCCCGTGGCCAGGAACGACGCGGAGCCCACCGAGACGTACCGGGACGGCCGCAACAGCGTCCCGAGGACCAGCCCCTGTCCCGCCCGGCCCGGGCCCTCGTCGCGCGTCCAGCGCCAGGCCAGGCCGGCGAA